>JANMPX010000050.1:0-16968 GCA_031370085.1 Chloroflexota bacterium
GGCTGCGCAAGGGCGACGAGGTGATCGGCATGGAGGTGGTGCGCCCGGCGGCAGAGCTGCTGGTCGTCACCGAGCAGGGCTACGGCAAGCGCACCGCGCTCGATGATTTCCCCGTCAAGCATCGGGCCACCGGGGGCGTGATCGCCAACGCGCTCAACAGCGAGACCGGCGACGTGGCCGCCGTTCGCGTGGTCGGCAACGAGGATGAGGAGATGATGCTCATCACCGAGGAGGGGACGATCCTCCGCACCCAGGAGAGCAGCGTCAACCGCAAACGACGAGCGTCGCGTGGAGACACCGACATGAAGCCCGGCGCCGACGATCGGATCGTATCGATCACCGTCTTTGTCGACGACCGCCTGCCGGAAGAAACGGACGAGCCGGTCGAATGAGCAGCGCACGCGGCGTCGAGCGTCGGTGGCACCGGTGAGGAGTCGGGCCGGCATCCGCCGCGAGCCGGTAGAATCGGGTGAGCGAGATCTGCCACAGGAGATCGACGTGTACGCCGACGAGTTCAGCATCTACGCCGGCAACGCCAATAAGCCCCTGGCGAAGCAGATCACCCGCTACCTGCGCACCCAGCTCGGCAAGGCCGAGGTCTTCAAGTTCGCCAACGACAATATCTTCGTGCGGGTCATGGAGAACGTGCGCGAGCAGGACGTCTTCCTGGTGCAGCCCACCTGTCGCCCGGTGAACGACTCGGTCATGGAGCTGCTGATCATGATCGACGCCTTCAAGCGCGCCAGCGCCGGTCGAATCACCGCGGTGATGCCGTACTACGCCTACGGGCGATCCGACAAGAAGGACCAGCCGCGGGTGCCAATCACCGCGCGCCTGATCGCCGACATGCTGACCGTGGCCGGGGCCGATCGGGTCCTCACCATGGACCTGCACCAGGGGCAGATTCAGGGCTTCTTCAGCATCCCCGTCGACGAGCTGACCGCAGTCAACATCCTGACACGCTACATCCGCGACAAGAATCTGCCCGACATCGTGGTCGTCAGCGAGCTTGGCTTCGCCAAGAAGGCGCGCAACTTCGCGGAGATCCTGCAGGCCCCGCTGGCGATCGTGGAGAAGCGTCGAGTCGGCAACGAGGACAAGACCGAGCTGATGAACATCATCGGCGAGGTGGCCGGCAAGACCGCGGTGATCATCGACGACGAGATCGACACCGCCGGATCGCTGATGGAGGCCGTCTCCGCCCTCGTATCGGAGGGAGCGGGTGCCATCTACTCGTGTGCCACCCACGGAGTCTTCTCGGGCGCAGCGCTGGAACGCATCCATGCCAGCCCGATCACCGAGGTGATCGTCACCGACACGATCCCGCTCTCGCCGCAGGCCAACCACGATCGGATCACGGTTCTCTCGATCGCGCCGCTCTTCGGAGAGGCGATCAAGCGGATCCATCGCGGCGAGAGCGTCGGTGCCCTCTTTTCCTCCGAGGTGCAGCTCGTCGAGGAGATGACCTTCTGGGGAAGCCGGCCCGATGAGCAGGACGAGGCGCCGGCGATCCCTATCGAGCCATAGGGCGCGTGGCCGACCCAACTCACCGGCCGGTCGACCGGCGGCTGGGCGCCCCGAACGAGATGATCACACTGAACGCGTCGCGGGTCCTGCGGAGCGCTGGCCGCTCCTGATCGGCCCTTGGCCCATCAGGTACCTCGGGCAGGCTCGCGGCTATACTCGGACCCTCGATGATGAAGTTCTTTTCCCGGCTGGTGGACAGCAATGAGCGTGAAGTCCGCCGCTTTGAGCCGATGGCAGCACGCATCAATGAGCTCGAGCCGGAGTACGTCGCGCTCTCCGACGCCGAGCTGCGGGCCAAGACGGAGCAGTTCCGCGAGCGGCTGCGCGAGAGCCTGGGCGACCTGTTGCTGCCCATCGAGCTGCGTCCGCGCCCTGCCGAGGAGGACGAGGATTCCGAGCTCGTGGTGCAGGACCCGACGCGGGTGCAGGAGGAGCGCAAGGAGCGCCGCAAGCGCGAACGGGCGGCGATCGACGCGGCCCTCGACGAGATCCTGCCCGAGGCCTTCGCCGCGGTGCGCGAGGCGATGCGCCGGGCCCTCGGCAAGCGTCACTACGACGTGCAGCTGCTCGGAGGCATGGTCCTGCACTCGGGCGCGATCGCCGAGATGAAGACCGGCGAGGGCAAGACCTTCGTCGCGCCGCTCGCCGCCTACCTGAATGGCCTCACCGGTCGCGGCGTGCACGTGGTGACCGTCAACGACTACCTGGCCAAGCGCGACGCGCAGTGGATCGGGCAGGTCTTCTGGCGCCTCGGGATGAGCGTCGGCTCGATCCAGCACGAGGCGGCCTACCTGGTCGACCCCGACTACCCCCAGACCGATGAGCACCTCCGCAACCTGCGGCCGGTCGACCGCGGAGAGGCCTATGCCGCCGATGTCACCTACGGCACGAACAACGAGTTCGGGTTCGACTACCTGCGCGACAACCTCGTCGTCGATCTGGCGCAGCGTGTCCAGCGCAGCCACTTCTTCGCCGTCGTTGACGAGGTCGACAACATCCTGATCGACGAGGCGCGCACGCCGCTGATCATCTCCGGCGCAGCGGAGGAATCGGCAGACAAGTACCTCCAGTTCGCCCGACTCGTGCCGCGCCTGCACGCCGAGGAGGACTACATCATCGATGAGAAGTTCCGCCAGGTGGCGATCACCGAGGAGGGCACCGCGAAGATGGAGCGCTGGCTCGGCGTGGAGAACCTGTTCGACGACGACTTCAGCATGGCCCGTCACCTGGAACAGGCCCTCAAGGCGGAGGCGCTCTACAAGCGCGACCGCGACTACGTCATCAAGGACGACGAGGTGATCATCGTCGATGAGTTCACCGGTCGCCTGATGCCGGGCAGACGCTGGAGCGAGGGCCTTCACCAGGCGGTCGAGGCCAAGGAGGGCGTGAAGATCCAGAACGAGTCACGCACCCTGGCGACCATCACCTTCCAGAACTACTTCCGCATGTACGACAAGCTGTCGGGCATGACCGGTACCGCCGAGACCGAGGCGGAGGAGTTCAGCAAGATCTACGAGCTCGAGGTGGTGGTCGTTCCCACCAATCAGCCGATGGTGCGCGACGACTTCGCCGATCTCGTGTACGCCTCCCAGAAGGGCAAGTGGGATGCGGTGGTCGACGAGATCGTCGAGGAACACGAGCGCGGTCGACCGGTCCTGGTGGGCACGATCAGCGTCGAGGTGAGCGAGATGCTGGGCGAGATGCTGAAGCGCCGCGGGATCAAGCACAACGTGCTCAACGCCAAGCTTCACGAGCGCGAGGCCGAGATCGTGGCGCAGGCCGGCCGCAGCGGGGCGGTGACGATCGCGACCAACATGGCCGGCCGCGGCACGGACATCCTGCTGGGGGGCAACCCCGAGATGCTGGCGGCCGAGCTGCTCCATAAGCAGGGCCTCACCGTGCTCGAGGCCACGCCCGAGCAATACGCGGCGGCACTGGCAGAGGCGGACCGCACCTGCGCCGAGGATCGGGAACGGGTCATCTCGGCCGGAGGGCTGCACATCGCCGGCACAGAGCGGCACGAGGCGCGGCGCATCGACAACCAGCTGCGCGGACGCGCCGGGCGGCAGGGCGATCCGGGAAGCAGCCGCTTCTACCTTTCGCTGGAGGACGACCTGATGCGCCGGTTCGCCAGCGACCGGGTGCAGTCGATCATGCGAACACTCGGCTTCAAGGACGACACCGCTCTCGAGTCGAAGATGGTGAGCCGCACCATCGAGGGCGCACAGACGCGGGTCGAGGGCTTCAACTTCGACACGCGCAAGCACGTGGTGCAGTACGACGATGTGATCAATCGTCAGCGAGAGACGATCTACCACGAGCGGGAGCGGATCCTGCGCTCAGATGACCTCTCACCGACGATCCTGGTGCTGCTCGAGGAAGAGCTCCGCGTCCTGGTCGCGGAGTCGACCGCGGGCGAGTTCGCGACCGAGTGGAATCGCGAAGGGCTGAGGGCTCGCCTGCTGGCGATGATTCCGACCCTCCCGACCGAGGAGCTGGACCGCATCGACGAACTGGCCGATGGCGGGCAGATCGCCGAGGAGCTGATCGGCCTGGTGCACGCGGCCTACGAGGCCAAGCGCGAGGAGATCGGGGCAGAGGGGACCCGCGTGCTCGAGCGGCTGGTCCTGCTGCGCGTCATCGACTCGCTGTGGGTCGAGCATCTGACCGCGGTGGACGACATGCGTCGCGGCATCGGCCTGCGGGCCTACAGCCAGCGCGACCCGCTTGACGAGTTCAAGCGGGAAGCCTATGGCATGTTCGACGAGCTCAAGGCGACCATCCGTCACGACGTGACGCACACCATCTTCCGGGTGACCGTCGCGCGGGAACCGGCCCCGGCCCGGCCGCGCCGGATGCTCGAAAGCCGGCCGGAGATGGCTGCGGTCGGCGGCGGCGCGGCCTCGGCGACGGCCGTGGCGTCGGCCGTGGCGGGAGCGCCACAGCCGGTCAGGGCTGGCCCCAAGGTCGGGCGCAACGATCCGTGCTGGTGCGGATCGGGAAAGAAGTACAAGCGCTGCCACGGGGCCTGATTTCCAGCCACACCTATTGGCGAATCGCGACGGACCGGCTACGATAGGGACTCAGGTTCGCGGGGCACGTTGACCTCGCGATTGCACCTGCAAGTGGAGGGCTTCGTGAAGCAGCTGACCGCTCCGAGTCGAGGTTCCGACCTCCTCACTACGGCCCCTTCTTCAACCACCCCACTCCCGCTGGTCACCCGATTCCGAGACCCAACCCTCCCCTATGAAGACCTCATCGTCTGCGAGCGCGACTGCATGCGCTGCAGCTACGCCATGACCCTCGACTGCGACGGCAATTGCGGGTCCTGCCCGCGCCAGTCCTACTGCCCTTGCGTCAACCCGGCCAAGATCCGCAGCAAGACCGTGCGCTTCGGCGAGGCGGAGCTCCCAATGGTGGCGACTCTTGGACGGAGTTAAGGACGAGGCGCTCCGACTGGCGCGCTTGGTGGCCGACACGGCGGTGCGCCTTTGACTTGCCTGCCAAGGAAGCTGAACTCACCGAGCTGACCGCTCGATCCGGCGATCCGGATCTGTGGGATGACCCCGCGGCTGCACAGAAGCTGCTGCGCCGCGCTGACGAGCTTCGCGAGGAGGCGGCCGCCTGGCGATCGTTCGAGTCACGCGCCCGGGAGCTGGCCGAGGTCGCCGAGCTTGCCGCGGCGGAGCCTGACGGGGGAGCCGAGATGGCCGCCGACCTCGAACGCGACCTCGTCGCCCTGCAGGCGGATTGGACGGCGATGGAGGGACGCCTCATGCTCTCCGATCCATATGACGCGCGGCCGGCGATCGTCTCGGTTCACGCCGGGGCCGGTGGCACGGAGAGCCAGGACTGGGCGGAGATGTTGTTGCGCATGTACCTGCGTTGGGCAGAACGGAATCGGATCCGCACCGAGATCCTCGATCAGACCGAGGGAGAAGAGGCCGGCCTCAAGAGCGTGACGGTGGCGATCGACGCGCGCTATGCGTACGGCCGTCTGAAGAGCGAGCGCGGAGTCCATCGCCTGGTGCGCATCAGCCCGTTCGACTCGCAGAAACGTCGCCACACCAGCTTCGCGCTGGTCGAGGTGATGCCCGAGGTGCCCGAGGACGTGGCCGTGGAGATCGACGAGCGCGACCTGCGGGTTGATACCTACCGGTCGAGCGGGGCGGGCGGACAGCACGTCAACAAGACCGACTCCGCGGTGCGGATCACCCACCTGCCCACCGGAATCGTGGTCACCTGTCAGAACGAACGCAGCCAGACGCAGAACCGGGAACGCGCAATGGCCGTCCTGCGGGCCAAGTTGGTCGAGGTGGCCGAAGAGAAGCGCGAGGCTGAGCTGGCCCGCCTGCGGGGGCAGCACGTCGAAGCGGGGTGGGGCAATCAGATTCGCAGCTATGTGCTCCAGCCGTACACCATGGTCAAGGACCTGCGCTCCGGGGTCGAGACATCGGATCCCTTCGGCGTTCTGGATGGCGACCTCGATCCGTTCATCGACGGCTACCTGCGCTCACGGATCGGCCAGGTGTCCGAGACGTGACCGGCATCCTCGAGAGACCGGGTCGAACGCGCACCGAGGGTGACGCCCCGGTCATCAGCATGGTCGACGTGGGGATGACCTACCCCAACGGCAAGATGGCCCTGGTCGACCTGAACGTCAACATCCCCTCCGGCGACTTTGTCTTCCTGGTGGGACCGTCCGGCGCCGGCAAGAGCACGTTCATTCGGCTCCTCATTCGCGAGCAGCTGGCCACGGCCGGTCGCGTGATCGTGGCGGGACGCGACCTTGCCCGGATGCGACGAAGCCAGGTGCCCGCGCTCCGACGCCGGATCGGGATCGTCTTCCAGGACTTCCGCCTGCTGCCCGCCAAGACGGTCTACGAGAATGTCGCATTCGCGCTGGAGGTGACCGGCACCTCGCGCACCGAGATCCGTCGCCGGGTGCCGCAGCTGCTCAGCCTGGTCGGTCTCCACGAGCATGACGACCACCTGCCGACCCAGCTGTCGGGAGGCGAGCAGCAGCGCGCGGCGATCGCCCGGGCGCTGGTTCATGATCCGTCCATGCTGATCGCGGATGAGCCGACCGGCAACCTTGACCCGGTGACCAGCTGGGAGATCATTCAGCTCCTGATCCAGATCAACGCGATGGGCACCACCGTCTTGATGGCGACCCACAACCAGGAGATCGTCAACGCCATGAGGCGGCGCGTTCTCGCCCTGGAACATGGCACCTTGGTGCGTGACGAATCCGGCGCGGCCTACGAGCGGGAGTACTAGACCGATGCGCTTCCCACGTTTCGTGGCGTTCGCCGTGGTCCGCGCCTGGCAGGGCTTCTGGCGCAACGCGATGATGAGCCTGGCGGCGACCGCCACCGTGGTCCTGATGCTCACCCTGCTCTCCGGCCTCTTCATCGTGATCGGCGGCCTCAACAGCGGGCTGGCCTTCATCGAGAGCAAGGTCGGCGTCACGGCTCGACTGCGGGACGGCCTGACTGACGCCGCGCTCCAGCCGCTGATCGCCGATGTCAACCTGCTCCCCGGGGTGGCGGGGGTCACCTACGTCAGCCCCGACGACGCGATGGAGCGCCTGCGTGCGGCCTACCGCGAGCAGGGCCTGGAGCTCAACCTTGGCGGCGCCCCGATCAAGCTGTATGCCAGCCTCGAGATCGCGTTGACGAATCCCAACATGGGCAGCTCGGTGAGCACGGCGCTCGCCGAGCGGCCGGAGGTGTCGCAGATCACCACCCGGCAGGTGGACTACGAGAAGCTGCTCGGCATCATCGGGGTGATCCGCACAGTGGGGATTGCCGCGCTCGTGCTGGTGGGACTGACCGTGCTGTTCATGATCGTGAACATGATCCGCATCGCGGTCTACAGCCGCTCCGGCGAGATCGAGATCATGCGTCTGGTGGGCGCGAGCGACTCGTTCATCCGCTGGCCGTTCATCCTGGAGGGGATCCTCTGCGGGCTGATGGGCTCGGTGATCACCATCGTGCTGGTGGCCGTCGTGTGGGAACCGATCCAGCCGATCATGGTTACCGTCTTCCAGATGCCGACGGCGGTGAGCTCCCAGTTCCTGGCGGTCCTCTCGGCCGTGGTGCTGGGCGTCGGGCTCACCGTTGGCGCACTCGGCAGTTGGATCAGCGTGCGCTCCAACCTGTCATCGGCCGCCTGAGCCGGCCGGGGGTTCGGTAAGGGAAACCTAATCGGCCCGCAACCGACCCGGCCCGGGCCCGATGCTACACTCCGCCGGCCTCATGACCGAGCCGACCCCACCAGGCAGCCGGATCCCGGCTGTCCGTCTGCCCACCGATCCGCCGCAGCGCCCCGTGCCCGCCGGAAGGTCGGCGCTGACCTGGGTCGGGTCGCTGGTGCTGGCCGCAATGCTCGGAACGCTGCTCTTCGTGGCCGGCTACCTTGCCGCCGGGGGCTCGACCGCGGCAGGCGGCTGCACGGCACCAGCCCCGGCATTCGCCGCATTGTGCGAGGCATATGACAACCTGAAGCAGCAGTACGTCGACAAGCTCGACGACACGCAGCTGGTCGACGGAGCGATCGAGGGGCTCTTCAAATACGGCGTCAAGGATCCATTCAGCGGCTACATGACGCCGGAGCAATACCAGCAGGCGCTTGGCTCGTTGTCGGGCAAGTTCAGCGGGATCGGGGCGGAGATGGCGGTCAAGAACACCGTCAAGCCAACCGATCTTGCCGCATGCACCGAGCTCTCGCAGACGTGCGTCCTGGTGGTCGTCGCTCCGCTGGCTGACTCGCCTGCCGAGAAGGCAGGGCTGCTCGCTGGCGACATCATCACGGCGGTTGACGGCGTGACGGTCGACGGGACCACCCTGCAGGACGAGGTCGGTAAGGTGCGCGGGGAGGCGGGAAGCCAAGTGACGCTCACCGTTCGCCGTGACACGCGGGTCTTTGACCTGAAGATCACCCGTTCCGAGATCACCCAGAAGGAAGTCACGACCCGGATGCTGGACGGCAAGATCGGGTACATCGCGCTGCATGCCTTCAGTCCCGCCAGCGCCGACCAGTTCCATGACGCACTGAAGCTGCTGCTTGCCGATGGCGCCACCTCGATCGTCTTCGACCTTCGCGACAACCCCGGGGGCTACATCGACGCCGCGCGTCGGATTGCGTCGGAATTCATCGGCTCCGGGTTGATCTTCACCCAGGAGTCCGCGCGCGACGGGGTCAAACGCTGGGAATCGGTCTCCGGCGGACTGGCCACCGACCCGAAGCTGCGGGTCATGGTGCTGGTAAACAACGGGAGCGCCTCGGCCTCCGAGATCGTCAGCGCCGCGTTGCTGGAGCGCCAGCGGGCCACCATCATCGGCCAGCACACCTACGGCAAGAACACCGTGCAGGTCTGGACCGAGCTCCAGAACAAGGGTGGCGTGCGAGTCACCGTGTCGCGCTGGTTCACCCCCGATCACAACTCGGTCGCGCCTGACGGCGTGCAGCCACAGATCGCGGTGGTGGTGCCCGATGGCACGCCGGCCGAGCGGGATCTGTACCTGGAGCGCGCCGTCGCCGAGCTCAACGCGTCGGCCGCATCAACGCCCGGTCGGCTGCTGGCCGCCTGAGCAGATTGGCAATTGCGCGCGATGGATCGGGCTGCTAGCATCCCGCCCAACGAAAGGAGGTGGTGTGCAGTGGATAGTCCCTGTCACGCCACCACCGAGGCGGTGAACTGACACCTCTTCGCGTGGTAGCGACGAGAGAGCCGGCCGAAGCGGCCGGCTCTTTCCTTTCCCACCCCTCCCAACCCTGTCTAGGATGGATCCGGTACACCGATGCCTGACCAGACCGTCGCCGTCAACCGGCGGGCCCGCTACGAGTACGCCATCGAGGAGACCCTCGAGGCGGGCATCGTGCTGACCGGAACCGAGATCAAGTCGATCCGCGCCGGGCGTGCGAACCTGGCCGAGGCCTACGCCCGCGTGGAACATGGCGAGGCGTGGCTGATCGGCGCACATATCGCTCCATACGAGCAGGGGAACCGCAACAACCACCCACCCACCCGTGTCCGCAAGCTGCTCCTCCACCGCGACCAGATCGCCGAGCTGGCCGGCAAGTCCCAGGCCAAGGGGCTGACCCTCGTGCCGCTGAAGCTGTACATCCGCGACGGGATGGCGAAGCTCGAGCTCGGCGTGGCCCGCGGCAAGAAGGCCCACGACAAGCGGCGCATCATCGCCGAGCGCGATGCCAGGCGGGAGCTGGAACGCACGGTCAAGGAGCGGATCAAGCTCTAGGTTGAACAGGCCTGAAAAAGGGGCCGTGCTATCATCGATCGGTCATTCGGTCCGTGGGGATGTCAGGTTTCGACAGGGCTCAGGGACCGGGAACTGCAGGTCGAGGTCGCCCGCAGGCCTCGTTAAACCGCGGGCAAAGCCAGTAACTGGCACTAAAAGTTACGCCCTCGCCGCCTAAATAGCGACGAGCGCCGACACGGTCTCCTCTCGCCGGACCGTGAAGGCGTCATTTGGCGAGATGCGGCGCGGCCGACTCCGGTGAGTGGCGCCAAAGGGCCGAAAGGTCAGCCGGATAGCGAGCGGAGCACCCCGCCGGTCGGGGGCCCGCAGGCGAAGCTCGAAGTAGGCCGGAAACACCTGTAGTACGTTCCCGGCGACTCGGTTCTGGACGGGGAGTTCGATTCTCCCCCATCTCCACCAGTACTCATCGGCGGCGGCTCCGCGTCGGAGCCGCCGTTTCTCGTGTTCAGAGAGGCTGACTCCTGCCAATCGGCACCTATGAAGGGCCGGACCCGTGTGCTAAGGTGCCGGCCAAGCGGCACGCCCATGGAGCACAACCCCTCGTCGCCGCGCGGACATTGGGAGGCTACGTATTTCATGGACTTCTCCAAGCTCAGCTCGAACGAGAAGATGGCGAGTATCGGCGCCGTGGTCGCCATCGTCGGAGGCCTGTTCGGCGGGATTGGCGGCGCCGGGCTCGGCTTGTTGGCCGCCATCCTCATGCTGGTCATCGTATTCCTGCCGCAGTTCTCCCCGACCACCACGCTTCCCGGCTCCAAAGGCAGCCTGATGCTGCTCGTTGGCGGCGGGGCAGGCATCGGGGCACTTCTCGCGCTTATCGCAATTCTCCCGTACCTCGGCATCCTCGGCGGCTACTTTCTCGGGCTCCTGGCGAGCATCGTTGGCGGCCTGATGATGGGCTGGGCGGGCTGGAAAGAATTCCAGGCCGAAGGCGGCAAGTTCCAGCTCGGCATGGCGAGCGGAACAGGGCCCACCACCTCCCCGCCCGCACCTCCCGCTGCGACTCCGCCGCCCGCACCGATGGCAGAGCCGATGGCACCACCCATGGCTGAGCCGATGCACGACCCGATGACGGACCCGGCCGGCTCCGGCGAGGAGCACCAGGGCTAGGTCCCGCTCGGGGACCCTCAGCGGCGCTCCTGGCGCGCCCGATACGTCTGGACGAGCAGGTCGATCGGATCGATCTGCTCGTTCTGGTTGACCGCCGTGAGCCTGTTGGCCACCGCGTCGCCGGGGAGCCCGTCATCGACGGCCTCGCGCGCCTCCCGCAACCGGGCCGCGGCCTCCACGTCGGGCTCGGTCTCGGCGAGCCAGCCGATCAGCTCGGCGAGGTCGGCCTGCGTTGCTTCGTAGGCGGCTGGGGGATCGCCCAGCGCCTCGGAGAAGTAGGCGATGGCTGCTGCAACCAGCCCGGGCCGGTCGGGCACCCCTGGGGGCAGGCCCACCGGCGGCGACCCGTCGCGATCGCCGAAGACGAGGTCCCAGCGCTGAGCCGCGCGGTGCAGCCCCACCCACGCGCCATCCGCCGTCAGCCTGCCGATGGCGAGGATCCTCCCAGGCTCAGGCATCGCAGACAGGCTAGGCGTCAACCTTGGTGGCCGGCAGGACCACGATGCGACGGTTCGGATCCACGCCGACGCTCTGGGTGCGGACCTTCGGGTTCTCCACCAGCGCCATGTGCACGATCCGCCGCTCGACGGCCGGCATCGGCTCGAGTTGAATGATCTTGCCGGTCTGGATCACTCGCTTGGCGGCCCGGTCGGCCACGTCGCGGAGCTGCTCTTCGCGACGGCCCCGGTAGTTCTCGACATCGACCGTGATGCGGGTGTACTCCCCTTCGCGCTTGGCAACGATCAGGTTGACCAGGTGCTGCAGGCTGGCTAGCTTTTCGCCGCGCCGACCGATCAAGAGCCCCATGTCGGAGCCCTTGACGTTCAGGCGGACCGATTCGCCGCCGGTCAGAATCTCGACCGTCCCGGGAAGGTCCATCAGCCGGAGAAGCTCCTCGAGCACCGTCTGGGCCTCGCTGAGCGTGCCGCGCTCCTTCTCGGTGAGCTCGTCGAGCGGCTTGCCGGGGATGAATGGCGCCGGCTCGCGAGGTGGACGATCGCCCCGCGGCTCGCGAGGCGGACGATCGCCACGGAATTCGCGCGGTGCTCGATCACCTGCGACGCGCCCGCCACGATCGGATCGGCCGCGACCACCGCGCGCACGGGGGGCACGGTCCCGGTTCTCGCTCTCCGCCGCCTGCGCCAGCTCGACCATCAGGTCGGCGGCATCGTCGTCATCGAGCGGCATGCTGGCCGGACCGGCCTCAGCCGGCGAGATCGGCTCGGCGGGGGTGGCTGCGGGCGTCGCGTCAGCCACCGGCACCCGCACGGTGTCGGCGGCTGCCACCGCCGACTTGGGAGCCGCCAGGATGCGCGCCTCCTCTCCGCCAACGCCCAGGATGCCGCGGCTTCCCTGGGACAGGATCTCGATATCCAGGTCGGACAGATCCGCGCCGAACTCCTTCATGGCGGAGCGGATCGCCTCCTCCACGTTCTTACCGGTGAATTCTCGGAAGGTCATCGCTTTCGGCCTCGTCGCTTCTTGTTCCCGGGTCGCTGCCCCTGGCGCGCAGCGCCGGGAGAGCCCGCGGGAGCTTGGGTAAAGGGCTGGCCACTCTTCTTCGGCGCCTGCTCTGAGGCGACCGGTGCGTCGCTGCGTTTGGCGGTGGCACCCAATTCGTCGTTTGCCCCGTCGGCGAACGATGGGTGCCAGCCAAAGAGCGGGAAGAGGTTTCCCCAGCCCATGATCCTGAACTGCTGCGCGATCAGGTACGCGGTGTAGACGACCCAGTAGAGGATCAGGCCGCTCGGGAAGAGGCCTCCCCACCAGATCGTCAGGAGCGGGAAGAGATAGGTCATGGTGTTGGTGGTGGTCGAGGTCGGATCGTCGCGGTTCGGCTTGGGGCTGGTCATGCGGACCTGCACGAACTGGAGCAGTGCCGCGGCCACGGCCAGCGCGGAGAGGGCGAACCCGGTGCCGGGAATGATCACGGCGAAGACGTGGTCGATGTTGGCGAGATCGAGGTTCAGGAGCCATGGGACCTTGGTGGCGATCGGGTGGGCAAGCTTCAGCGGATCGATCAGCTGGCAGTTGAGCGGCAGGAAATGGGTGAAGTCGCCGCCGTTGAACTGGGAGAGGTCACAGGGCCCGGAGATCGGCGCGGTGAAGTGGTTGCCGCCGAGGTCGATGATCCCCGGAAGGGCGGCCTTCAGCTTGGTGAATGCGTCGCTGGCGGCGACCGCCGGCGTCAGTGTGACCGAGTTCGATGCTCGGATGAGCGCCTGGTAGAGGGCAAGCAGGAGCGGCAGCTGGAGCACCACCGGCAGGCATCCCGCGGCGGGGTTGACGCCGTGCTCGCGGTAGAGCGCCTGCGTCTCCTCGGCGATCTTCTGCCGATTGCCCTTGTGCTTGCGGTTCACCTCGCGGATCAGCGGCGCCATCCGCTGCATCTCTTTCTGGGACTTGATCTGGCGCACGAAGAGCGGTGCCAGCAGGGTCCTGATGACGACGGTGAAGATGATGATCGCCAGGGCGAAGTCGCTGAAGATCAGCTGGTAGAGACCAACCAAAAGGTTGAACAGCGGCAGGAAGAAGACATCCCACGGCGGCGTGAAGTGCTCGATACCGAGGAAGCCTGCGCCGATGAGGGGGTTCAAGGCGTACTGATCTCTAGCGGACCGGGTCGTAGCCGCCCGGATGGAGCGGGTGACACCGAGCGATCCGGCGGGCTCCCATCCAGGAGCCCCTGAGCAGGCCATAGCGCTCGATGGCGGTGTAGGTGTACTGCGAGCAGCTCGGGGTATAGCGGCAGGTCGGCGGCATCCAGCCGGTGAGTCGCTGGTAGGCGGTGATCATCCCGAGCCCGATTGTTCTCATCCACCAATCCTCGACCGCTCAAGGAGCGATCGCAATGCCTCGCGGAGCTCTCCGTGGCTCGCCGTCGCCGCGTCCGCTCGCGCGATCAACAGCACGTCCCAACCAGATCCCATCGCCTCGAGCCGCTCGCGGACCAGTGCCCGCAACCGACGCCGTACCCGGTTTCGCTGGACCGAGCCACCGAGCGCGCGTGAGGTGCTCAGCCCGATCCGCGTCTCCGACCGATCCGTCCGCAACGATCGCAGGACAAGGAGCCGGCCCGAGCGCGCCGTCCCCTGGCGGGCGAGGGCGTCGAAGTCCGCCTTGCGCCGAATCATCGGTAGCGGCGGCACCGCTGCGCCTCGTCTCGTCAGACGCTGAGCTTCTCTCGCCCCTTCGCTCGGCGCCGGGCAAGCACTCGACGACCGCCCTTCGAAGCCATGCGGGCGCGGAAGCCATGTTCCCGCTTCCGGGCGCGCTTCTTGGGCTGGTAGGTCCTCTTCATCGGTGCGTGCCTGTCCTCGTTCAGCGGCGGCGAAGCGGGTCCGCAAACATACGAACGGCTGGCGTGGTTCGCCAGCCTCACGCGATAGCCGAACTTGCGCGGCCCGTCTCGCTCTGCCCGCGGATTCTACCGATGCGCCGATGGGGGTGTCAAACATCGGCAACCGGGCGAAACTGGGGCCCTTAGACCATTGCCGGCTCGGAAAGCCTGCTGGTACACTACCGCGACCCCCGAGGAACGGCCCACAACAGCCGGGTCTCGTGCGCCCCGAGGGAAACCATGAACAGCCCCGCGAACCCTGGCACAGATCGGTTGGGAGACGGCTATTGATGGATGCGAAGCAGGTCTGGCGTGCCGTCCTCGGTGAGCTGCAGGTAAGCCTCTCGCCTGCAAACTTCGAGACCTGGCTCAAGGACACGTCGCTCGTCGAGATCGACGAGAACCGCTATCGCATCGCCGCGCCGAACGGCTTCGCGCGCGACTGGCTGGACAACCGATACCGGACCTTGGTGAGCCAGACCCTGGCCCGGGTGGTCGGCGGATCGGTCCAGGTTGAATTCGTCGTCGCCGATGCTCCCGGTCCGGTCCCGACCCAGGCCGACGAGGAGTCGCTGACCCTCCCGCCCGCCTCCGCCGGCGGCAATACCGTCAACCTGAACACCCGTTACACGTTCAACAACTTCATCGTGGGGAGCGCCAACCGGCTGGCCCACGCCGCGGCCCTTTCGGTCGCCGAACGCCCCGGACACGCCTACAACCCGCTCTTCCTGTATGGCGGGGTGGGGCTCGGCAAGACGCACCTGATGCACGCCATCGGCAACGCCGTATCCGCAAAGTTCCCACGCAAGCGGGTCCTCTATGCGACCAGCGAGAAGTTCACCAACGACTTCATCAACGCGATCCGTGAGCAGCGCATGGAGGACTTCCGCAACCGCTATCGGCGGATCGACGTGCTCTTGATCGACGACATCCAGTTCATCGCCGAGCGAGAGCGCACCCAGGAGGAGTTCTTCCACACCTTCAACGCCATCCACGAGGCGGGGAAGCAGGTGGTGCTGTCGTCGGATCGGCCGCCAAAGGCAATCACCACTCTCGAGGAGCGCCTCCGTTCTCGTTTCGAATGGGGCCTCATCGCCGACCTGACGCCGCCGGACCTGGAGACGCGCATTGCGATCCTGCGCAGCAAGGCAGAAGACCAGTTGAACCTGATCCCGGCCGAGGTGATCGAGTTCATCGCCCGCAAGGTGGTCAGCAACGTCCGCGAGCTTGAGGGTGCCCTCAACCGGGTCGTCGCGTACGCCAGCATGTCCGGGATGCCGATCAACAATGAGTTGGCGAGCGCCGTCCTCAGCAACGTCATGTACAACCCCAAGAAGCGTTCGATCACCCCGCAACGGATCGTGCGGGCCGTGGCCGAGTACTACGGGGTCAACCTCGACCAGCTGCGCTCGAGCAAGCGCGACAGGGCGATCGTGGTGCCGCGTCAGATCGCGATGTACCTCATTCGCGAGGAGACCGATCTATCGCTGCTGCGCATCGGTGCCGAGCTCGGTGGAAGGGATCATTCAACCGTCCTGCATGCCTACGACAAGATCGCTCGAGAGCTCCAGGAGAACGATGAGATGCGCCGCGAGGTCAGCGCGGTACGAGAGACGATCTACTCCGAGTGACGGTCCGTTCGTGGAAAAACGGGCAGATCCGGTGGATATCCGGGGTCGTTTGTGGACAACTCGGCGGACCCGCGCGGCCGGCTCGGCCCGGAAATCCACCGTCCCGCAGCCCGGGAGCGCCAGTCATGAACAGGAGCCGCCCGATTACCCACGCCAAAGGGGGCCTTTTCCGCGGGGCAACTGGACACGGCCGAGCACGGGTCTCCACACCGTCCACACCACTACTAGAGACGGCTACGGAACAAGTATTCTTCAGGAGTTACTCCGTGGTGACGCGGGTCGAAACACGGGGCCAAGCGAGGGCTGAATGAACGTTTCGGTGATGCAAGAAAACCTGGCTCGGGGCCTCGGCATCGTTGGTCGAGCCGTGAGTGCGCGAGCGACCCTGCCGGTCCTGGCAAACGTACTCCTGAAGACGGAAAACGCCGGGCTGAAGCTGACCGCCACGAACCTGGAGATCGGCATCAATTGCTGGGTTCCGGGGAAGGTCACTGACGAGGGGGAGATCACGGTCCCGGCCAAGCTTCTGGCGGACCTCGTCTCATCGCTGCCTAACCAGCGCATCGACCTGCTCTATTCGGCAAAGGACCGCACCCTCAAGGTGAACTGTGGAGGGAGCAAGAGTTCGATCAAGGGGATCGAGGCCGATGAGTTCCCGGTCGTGGCGGCCATCGGGGACACCCCCGCCACCAGCGCGGACTCCCGCGCGCTTCGTGACGCGCTCGGGGAGGTCGTCTTCGCCGCCGCCAGTGACGAGAGCCGACCGATCCTGACCGGCGTGCTGACCCGGCTGGCAGGGGACACCATGACCCTGGCCGCGGCAGACAACTACCGCATTGCGGTCCGCAGCCTGACGCTGACAACGCCGGTGAACCCGGAGATGACCATCGTCGTGCCGGCCCGCTCCTACGCGGAGCTGATGCGCATCCTGCCTGACGCGGAGACCTCGATCGAGATCACGGTCACCCCCAACAAGAGCCAAGTGCTCTTCCACGTGGAAGGGATCGACCTGGTCAGCCGCCTTATCGAGGGTCAATTCCCCAACTACGAGCCGATCATCCCCACCGAGCACACG
>JANMPX010000093.1:0-7719 GCA_031370085.1 Chloroflexota bacterium
CCGTCGGTACGGTCAAGCCGCCGAAGGTGGCGGTGTCGAACGGGACGGCGATGATCACTGCCGAGGCTGCGACCGTCACCCCCCCCAGCAGGCCGGCAAGCAGCAGCGCCGGTCGCGGCAGGCCGAGCAGCAGCGGAGCGGCGGTCAGGGGCGGTGCGCCCGAGCCGACGGCCGGGGGCGCCCCGTGATCGTGGGCCATCTCAGGCAGAGACGACGCGGAGCGTGCCATGCATGGCGGGGCTCTCCTTGCCGCCGCAGCACGAGTCGCAGTAGAAGTCGTAGTCACCGGGCGCGGTCGGCGCCTTGATTTCGATCGTCCTGCGCGACTCCGCCGGCAGCTTCTCGTTAATACCCAGCTTTGGGGCGATGAGCGTGTGCAGTCCGCCGCCGTCGAGGTGCATCGCATTGTCGGTGTTCCACCAGTCGATGGTCAGCGTCTCACCAGGCTTCGCGACAAGCACGTTTGGGTTGTAGCCGGCCATGCTGATGCGCATGGTGATGACCTTGCCAGTGTCGCTCGGTCGGCCGAAGAAGTCGCCGAAGCCGATGACCAGGCCGCCGCCGAGCACCAGAACCGCCAGACCGCCGGCCAGGAGGTAGCGCACCAGACCGGGGCGCCCCCCGGTCGGCTCGGCCTCAGACCGGTGCCTCTGGACGCGACCGGTGTCGTGGCGGCTGCTCACCGCTGGCCACCCATCATGCCGGAGCCTGCCTGGCCACCCATCATGCCGGAGCCTGTCTGGCCACCCATCATGCCGGAGCCTGTCTGGCCACCCATCATGCCGGCCATGTCAGCGCGCATCTCCTTCATCAGGGCGATGCAATCAGTTGCGTTCGGAGTCGGCGTGTCGCCGGCCAATGCCGTTCCTGCCAACCCCGCCAGTACGCCCATAGTCAGCGCCCCGGCAGCGATAGCGGCCGTCAGTCGGTTTGTCATCTTGTTTCTCCTATCGGTTCATCGAGGATCTGCCGCGCGTGGCGGTACTCCTCCTCGCTGATCTCGCCGCGGGCATATCGGGCGCGCAGGATCTCGAGCGGATCGTCCCGCTCTTCTCGGCGCCAGCCACTGACGGCCATCCGTACCATCACCAGGAGCGCGACGACCCAGACCACGGTCCAGATCCAACCGCCCAAGGTCATCCCCCAGGCTCCGGTCATCATCGCCACATCTCCGTTGACTTCGGGGCAATCGCCCCTTGAGATCGAGCCTAGGGGGCAAATCTCATGAGTCCATGCCTGCTATCGGCAAGATCGGCTCAAGATATGGTCAAGACCCGGAGCGGACGGAGCTAGGGCGCCGCGGGGAGTGCAACGTAAAAGGTCGCGCCGTGACCCAGGCCGGCGCTCTCCGCCCATACCCGCCCGCCCATGGCGGATGCCAGGGCGCGGGCGATGGCGAGTCCGATACCCGAGCCACCGAGCGCCCGCGAGCGCGAGGGATCGATCCGATAGAACCGCTCGAACACCAGCTGTCGCTGCTCGGGGGTCAACCCGACACCCTGGTCGGCTACCGCCGAGACCACCTCAGAGTTCGAGGCGGCGGCGGACAACGTAACCGTGCTGCCCGCTGGGCTGTATCGCAACGCATTCGCCAGGTAGTTGCCGATGATCTGGTCGAGGCGGTCCCGGTCGGCCAGTACTTGCAGGTCCGACCCAGCCGATGCAACACGAACATCGATCCCCGCACGCTGTGCCTCGGGCGCAAAGCGGTCCATCACGTCGCGCAGCAGCTCACCCAGTGGGACCACCCCGATCGCCAGGGGCAGCTCCCGAGCCTCGGCGCGCCAGAGGTCCTGCAGGTCGTTCACGAGGCGCGTCAGGCGCCTCGTCTCGATCCGCAACAGGCTCCAGGTTTCGGGATCCGCTGAGATGACGCCGTCCTGGAGCCCCTCGAGGTAGCCATCGAGAGTCGTCAGGGGGGTCCGTAATTCGTGGGCCACGTCGCCCACCAGCTGCAGACGCCGCCGTTCGGTTGCCTCCAGTGAGCCGGTCATCTGGTTGAACGCGCTCGCCAGCTCACCCACCTCGCCGGGGTCGTCCACAGGCACCCGTTCCGCATAATGTCCCTGTGCGATGCGTCGCGCCGCGACGACGACGCGCCTCACCGGTCCCGCAATGCGGGCGGAGAGGGCCAGGCTCACCACGACCGCCGCCCCCAACGCCGTCAGGCTCGCCGCGAACAGGGAGGTGCGAATGGCATTCTGGAAGGCGGCGAGGGTGAGGCTGTCCATCATCGAACCTGCGCTGTCACCTGCCGGGTGTCCCATCGCCTCTTCAAAATAGCCGGGACCCACCAGGCTCACGCCAATCAGGACAGTGCCCAGCGCCGCAGCTGCGACGACGAGGTTGGCCGCCAGCAGCCGCCCGCGAAGGCCTCGGGGGATGAGTCTCATGCGGGTTCCTTCAGTCGGAACCCGATCCCGCGCACGGTCTCGATCAGGTCCTCTCCACGCGTGCCAACAGAGAGCTTGCGCCGCAGCTTCCCGACGTGGACATCGAGAACGTGGTCATCGCCGAAGAAGTCGGTGCCCCAGACCTGATCGAGGAGCGCCTGCCGGGGCACCACCACTCCGGGGTCGCGGGCCAACGTGGCCAGGAGGTCAAACTCGGTTGCGGTCAGCTGGACCTCGCGATCACCGACCGACGCCTTGCGCTTGGCGACATCCACCGACAGGGCGCCGACCCTCCGAGGCCCCACGGATGCGTCGCTTCCTCGAGGGCGGCGCAGCAAGGCCTTGATGCGGGCCAGCAGTTCCCGTGGCGAGAACGGCTTGACAAGGTAATCATCCGCTCCGATAGACAGGCCCACGACCCGATCGATCTCCTCGCCGCGGGCGGTGAGCATGATCACGTACACATCAGAGAACGTACGCAGCTGCCGACAGACCTCGATGCCGTCGAGGCCAGGCAACATGACATCGAGGACGACGACATCGGGGGCAAGATCGCGAACCGCGGCGATGGCGGCCGGGCCGTCTGTCGCGGTGAGAACGTCCATGCCCTCGCGACGCAGGTACCCACGCACCAGCTCAACGATGGGCGGCTCGTCATCTACCACCAGCACGCGGGGCGGACGGCTTTCTCCCGGCGATACAGGCGTCATGTCGAGAGGTTAGGCGACAGATCGCCAAGGGGCAGGGCCGAATGGCCCTGAAGGCATGGTCTTTCGAAGGGTTGTGGCAGCCGCCCGCGGCCGCTCAGACGTACCTCACCCTTCCCTCATCCAACGCTCAGGTCGATGGCGTAGTGTCGGGCTGATAATCCGGGGTGATCGCACGTAGGACGGGTCGATGATGGGTGACATGCTGAGCAGGACCGATCGGGTCGAGGATTCACCGTGACCATCAGCGACCAGGTGCGCGTGCTCGTGGTTGACGATGACGAGAAGATCAGGACCGCGCTGCGCCGGGGCCTGAGCTACGAGGGCTACCGCGTGGTCGAGGCGAGCAGCGGTGAGGAGGCGCTGGAAAAGGCGCGCGAGCATCTGCCTGCATTGGTGGTGCTCGACGTGATGCTTCCCGGAATTGATGGGCTGGAGGTGTGCCGTCGCCTTCGCGCCGCGGGAGACGAGATCGCGATTCTGATGCTGACGGCACGCGACGAGGTACGCGACCGCGTGAGCGGCCTAGAAACAGGTGCGGACGACTACCTGGTGAAGCCATTCAGCTTCGAGGAGCTGCTGGCTCGCATCCACGCCCTCCTCCGTCGGTCGAGCGGGCCGGCCGGCGAGACCGTTCGATTCGCCGACGTGGTTGTTGACGTCGACGCGCGTGAGGTGCGGCGCGGGACCCGCCTCATCGACTTCACGAGCACCGAGTTCAATCTCCTTCTGCTCTTCATGCATCACCCGCGCAAGGTGCTGACCCGCGACGTGATCATGGACCGGGTGTGGTCGTATGACTTCGGCGGCGAGTCGAACATCCTCGAGGTCTACGTGCGGTATCTGCGCACCAAGCTCGAAGCCGGGGGTGAGCCGCGCCTGATTCATACCGTGCGCGGCGTCGGGTATGTTCTCAAGTAGTTGAGACCGCTCCCATCCCGTCTTTCGCTGCGCGCCCGCCTGGCACTCCTCTACACCGGGCTCCTGGCAGGTGCCCTGCTGCTCTTCGGCGGGGGTGGTTTTCTCATTCTCCGCGACCAGCTCGAGGGCTCCTTTGACGTTGGCCTGGTGGCCAACGTGGAGCACGCAGCCGGTGCGTTCGCCGTGGACGTCAGCGCGGCCGGCCGGCTGCAACCGGAGGGGCGCTTGCTCGAGCAGTTCGCTTCGACCGGCGGCCGCGTGGTGGTGCTCGATCCTCAGGGGCACATGCTCGCGGATTCCGCGCCCGCATCGCGTGCCCTGCCGATCGACGCGGGCGACCTCGAGCTCGCAGCCCGACACCAGCACGGGATACGGTCACTGACCGTTTCGGGAAAGGCATACCGGCTCGCCGTCGAACCCATCACCACCGGAAACGGCCTCGTGGGGTACGTGGGGTGGGCGAACCCGACCGCCGACCTGGATAACCTGCTGAGTGCCGTCGGCCTCGCCTTGTTGTTCGCCGGGCTGGTGCTTGGCGGCGTGGCGCTGCTTGTGGGCTGGCTTGTCGCAGGCCGCGCACTTGCGCCGATGGTCGACGTGACCCAGACGGCGCGCGCGATCTCGCTGTCGGGCGATTTTGCTGCTCGAGTGCAAGCTCAGACGCCGCACGACGAGGTGGGCGAACTGGCACTTGCGTTCAACGAGATGCTCGTTGCCCTCGAGGAGAATCACCAGGCTCTGCAGCGCTTTCTGGGCGATGCGTCGCATCAGCTGCGCACTCCGTTGACGAGCATGCGCGCCAACCTGGAACTCGCCAATCGGCCGAACCTGCCGCAGCTGGAGCGTCAGGCTCTATTGGCCGATGCCGCGGCGGAGGCTGAGCGAATGGCCGGGCTAGTGGCTGATCTGCTGGCGCTCGCTCGCGCTGAGGCAGGGGTGCGGTTGGAGTTTGCGCCCGTCCAGATCGACGAGGTTCTGGTGGAGTGCGTGCGCCAGCAGCGGCCCGCCGCTGGCGACGTGCGGGTGAGCCTGAACCGGGTGGAGCCGGCCCGCGTTCTCGGTGATCGCGATCGACTGAAGGAGCTGCTGCTCATTCTGGTGGACAACTCGGTGCGCTATACCCCGCCCCATGGCCGCGTATCAGCGAGTCTCGAGGTTCGCGACGGGGAAGCCATTCTCAAGGTTGCGGACACTGGAATCGGTCTCGCCGAGGAGGAGATACCGCACCTCTTCGACCGGTTGTACCGCGGCAGGCAGGCGCGCGCAATGCGGCCCGCTGGAACAGGCCTTGGGCTTGCCATCGCGCGCTGGATCGCCGAAGCGCACGGTGGCACGATCGCGATGAGGAACCTGCCGGCTGGCGGCGCTGAGGCCGAGGTCAGGCTCCCGACCGCCGGCTGACCTACAGGTGGCTCGATTTCACCGCCCCGTCTCACGCGGCTCTCACCGCGCCCTCAGATGGCAGCCTCACCGTTGAAGACATGCTGCGCCTCGGAGCCCTGCCGTTTGTTGTGTTCGCCGTCCTGCTGACGGCCTGCACCTCAGGCGCCACTCCGGGCGAGACCGGCACTCCGGGCGAAACCGGCGCGCCGGCCGGTGGACAGCAGTTGAGCGACGGCGGCCAGGTGGTCGTCACGGTCGATTGGCCCGGCCCGGCGGGCGGGGCGCTCTTTGACGTCAAGCTCGACACGCACTCGATGAACCTGGATGCGGTCGATCTCGCCGACTCGCGGTTGCTGAACGACCGAGGCGACCTGGTAGCGGGCGCCGCCTGGGTCGCGCTGCCCGGCGGCCACCACCGCGAAGGTCAGCTCACCTTTGTTGTTGGGCCCGAGTTCTTCGCCGGGACGCGCTGGATCGAGCTGGTCCTCATAAACGTGGGTGACATGCCGGAGCGCCGGCTGCGCTGGAGGACCGGGGCAGGGGCCTGATGAATCGACACCCCTTGCCGCTCGCCCCACGTTCGATCAGCTTCGGCCTGCTGGCGACCGCTCTCATGCTGGGCACCTACCTGGGGATCATCAGTCTCGCCCAGGGACCCGCGCATGCCGTGAGCCAGCTCGGGGACGATGCCGTCTTCGTGGCTCTCATCGCGACCGGGTTCGGCGTCCAGATCGCCCTGTTCACGGAGCTGCGCGCGATCGATCGTCAGCATCGCGCGGGCGCTCTGCTAACGGCCGCGAGTACCGGCACCAGCGGTGCAGCGATGCTGGCTTGTTGTGCGCATCATCTGGTGGACCTCGTCCCGCTGCTTGGACTGTCCGCTGCTGCGGTCTTTCTCAATGCGTACCGCGTCGAGCTGTTCGTCCTGGGGATCGCGATGAACCTGCTCGGTGTCCTGGTAATCGCTCGGCAGCTGGCGCGAGCTCGGCGAGTGTGTGCAATGGCGGTCTGAACGAAGAAAGGCGGAACTGCGAATGATGAACTGGGGCTACGACATGGGCTGGTTTGGCATGGGAGCGGGGCTCCTGGTCCTGGTCGTTGTGATCGTGCTGGTGGTCTGGCTGATCGTCCGTCTGACCGGGCCTGGGGCTCGCCCCGGAGGGCCGCCTGCCGATGAGGCGGCGGAGGACCTGCTCCGGCGCCGATTCGCCGCCGGGGAGATCGACGCGGAAGAGTACCAGCGGCGCCTTGGCGTGCTGCGCAGCGGTCGCTAACGGGAACCGTGCGGTTCTTCTGAGGCTCTCAGGCACGTCTCAGTCGGACCTCAGCCGACAAGCCGAACGTTCACGCCATGAAGCGGTCGGTGCAGCTTGCCTGGCGCAATTTGGCGCGCGACAAGACGCGGTTCTGGCTGAGCGCCCTGAGCGTGGCCGTCTCGATCGGTTTGATGCTTCTCCTGTCGGGTTACCGCTCAGGCGTGTATCGCCAAGCTTCCGCCTAGCTCGACAACACCCGTGGCTCGGTGGTTGTTGCCGAGCGAGGGATCCAGGACCATGGGTTCGGTGGCGGAGGCAGTCCACGGGCGCCGATTTGAAGGCCGCTGACCTGGGGATGCAGATCGGTACCAAGAGTCTCCGCCTCGCAGGCACGGCGACCGCGCGAACCCCCCCTACGACCACCTGACCAGATGCGCTCCGACGTCTGCCAGCAGCGCAACGACTGCAGTCGCGGCGGTGATCGGCGCACCCATCGAGCGCCGTGGTGCTTCGGCTCGCAGGCTGAGCAGAACGAGGCGGACCAGCACGTATGCCGCGAAAGCGGCCAGCAGGATGGCTCCGTGCAAGGCGGGAGCGCTGCGAAGAACCAACGCCAGGGTCGCCGTACCAAGCACCAGTCCGCTGGCCGCCTCAAGGAGCTGGGCCGGCACGCGGCGAGCTCCAACGCGCCGATCCGAGGACCACACCCCCCAGCGCGAAGCGGTCGTGCGACCAGCGCAGCATCCGGTGAAGAAGCATCCGAGCCGCCCGATTGCCACGCCGAAGAACAGGCCTGGCGCGCTGGCGTCGAGGAACACGCCGACCGGCAATTGGAACGCGAGCAGGCTGAGGGCTGCGACCGGCGGGGCAGCCGCGAGAAATCCGTGCACGGACCAGCCCTCCGCCGGTTGTCTACGCCAGCTTTGCCGATGTTGGGCGATGTACCACAGCTTTGCTCCAGCAAGCCCAGCGACCAGTACCACGAGGGTAACGATCAGCGACCTCCCGACCGAAACGTGTGCGCGCGCGAGAATTGCCGATTGGGTGATCAGCCCGACC
>JANMPX010000107.1:0-1801 GCA_031370085.1 Chloroflexota bacterium
GCGCTCTTTCATCTCGCCCATCACCGAGGACCACCGGTCGCGGTTGAACGCGGTCTCGTAGAACTTCACCACCGCGAACGCCGGCTCAGGCCCGACGAAGCGCGAGGGGTCGGCCGCAGCCAGGAAGGCGACCACGGCCACACGGTGCGCGTTGATGTGATCGGGGTGGCCGTAATTGCCGTTGGCGTCGTAGGTCACCAGCACCGACGGCTGCGCCTCGCGGATGACGGCCACCACCTTTCCGGTCGCCACGTCCAGGTCCGCCTGCCAGAAGGCATCCGGGTGGCTGTTGGCCTCGGAATCCATCATGCCGCTGTCGCGATAGCCGAGCCGATGCAGACGCAGCTCGCCGGCACCGTCGCTGCGCAGCGAGGCCACGGCGCATTCGAGCTCCGCGCTGCGGATCTCTCCCAGCCGGTGACGTACCTCGTCGGCGTCGAGGTCGGGGTCGTGGATCTCGCCCTCCTCGCCACCGGTGCACACCACCAGGTCGACGCGACGCCCCTCCGCCACCGAGCGCGCGATGAGCCCGCCGGTGGCAAAGCACTCATCGTCGGGATGCGCGTGGACCAGCAGCAGGCCGTCCGAGGAGGTCACCGGGCTCCGGCGTGCTCGTCGCACTCGCACGAGTCGCGCAGCTTGGTGTAGGTGAACAGCCCGGTGTCGTGGCCATCGGCCCAGATCGGCGCCAGTGCGTATCGGCCGATCCATTTCACCCGCTCGACGGTGGTCTGCTGCGGGGTGAAGTAGGTCTCCAGGCTGACCACGCCGGGCAGGTTGCCCTCGCCCGCGCACAGGGCACACGGGCAGGCGCGGCGCAGGGCGAGCCAGTTCCACTCGCCAAGGTGGCCGTCATCCCAGCGGATGCGCATCCGGCGCGCGGTCTCGTCGAGCTCGACGCCGATCGGGTTCACAATGGTGTTCACGGCACCCAGACCTGCGGCGCACCCAGCCACTCCGCGCTGCGCGCGACGCCGCTGCTGGTCAGGGCCGAGGCACCGTGGCCGGCGACCAGGTCCCACACGTACAGGTCCTGGGCCACCGCCGAGCCGGAGTACTTGGCCACGGTGAAGACGATCTCGTTGCTGGTCGCGGCCCAACGGATATGGCTCACCAGTCCGCGCACCTGGACCGTCGCCTTGGCCGTGCCGTTAATGTCGCGCAGGATCAGGTTGGTGCGCGTGGTGGACAGCTCGTCGACGGCGATGTGGTACTGCTGGTCGGGCGAGGTCAGGCCGGGCTCGCGCGCCGCCGCGGTGATGGCGCCGCTCAGCGGATCGAAGCGGTAGATCTGGGGCGCTTCCAGGATCCAGGCCACGACATAGCCATCGATGGTGAAGTAGAGGCGGTTCAATCCCCCGTCGTCGCCGAACTGCGACTCGCGCAGCGCCGGATCGGGGAATGTCCTGGGATGCTTGTAGGTCACGCTGGCCACCGTCTGCGTGGTCCCGGTGTTGACGTTCACCGCCAGCAGCTCGGTGTGGTCATCGGTCCCCTGCGGCGTGATCCTCAGCACGTAGAGAGTGGTCGAATCGTCACCGAAGGCGACCGCCGCGGCATTGCCGACCAGGTCGCGCGGCTGCTGCCCGGTGACGTAGGCCCAGGCATGGCCGGCCTTGATGCCGGCGCCCGCCAGCCCATCGGGCGACCAGGCGAAGGCGATGAGTCCGGCGGTACCGGAATCAACCAGCACCGGATCGTTCTTGGTCGAGAAGTCGCGGCGCCACAGGTGCTCCGGCTTGCCGGTCGCGCTGCGGCCAAGGTAGGCCATCTCGAGCGGACCAAAGGCCGGGGGCGGGGT
>JANMPX010000135.1:0-2987 GCA_031370085.1 Chloroflexota bacterium
CGCCCGTTGCGCGCAATCCTCTCCGTCTCGGACCGTGAAGGGATCGTCGAGCTGGCGAAGGGCCTCACCGAGGCCGGGGTCGAGTGCTTCGCCACCGATGGCACC
This sequence comes from Chloroflexota bacterium, assembly GCA_031370085.1. Classification (GTDB taxonomy): domain Bacteria; phylum Chloroflexota; class Limnocylindria; order QHBO01; family QHBO01; genus CF-167. The sequence continues at coordinate 106 of JANMPX010000135.1, forward strand.
CGCGCCCACCTGGCAGAAGCCGGACTCGAGGTCCGAGCTGTCTCGGAGCTGACCGATGCTCCCGAGATCCTCGGCGGGCGGGTGAAGACCCTGCACCCCGCCATCTTCGCCGGCCTGCTCGCGCGGCGGGATCAGCCCGATCACCTGGCCCAGCTCGCAGAGCACGGCATCGAGCAGATCGACATCGTTGTCGTGAACCTCTATCCGTTCGGGCAGACCGTGACGCAGGCTGGAACCACGCTTGACCAGGCGCTCGAGCAGATCGACATCGGGGGAGTGGCACTGCTGCGCGCCGCCGCCAAGAACTTCCCCGGCGTGGCCGCGGTATCGGATCCGACCCAGTACGCCTCGGTCCTGCGGGATGTGAAGTCCCATGGCACGGTGAGCCCGGAGACCCGCCAGAAGCTCGCCGCCGATGCCTTTGGACTGACCGCTGCGTACGACGCGCAGATCGCCTCGTACCTCTACGCCCAGGCAGGCACCCTCTTCCCCAGCCGGCTGACAATGGTGGTCGAGAAGAAGGCCGATCTGCGCTACGGCGAGAATCCCCACCAGCTGGGCGCCTTCTATGCCGATCCTGCCCAGCGCCGAACCTCGATCAGCCGGGCGCGACAGATCGCCGGCAAGGATCTCTCCTTCAACAACCTGCTCGACCTTGATGCGGCATGGCAGATCGCATCGGACTTCAAGACGCCGACGGTCTGCATCGTCAAGCACGGGAACCCGTGCGGCATCGCCAGCGTGGTCGACCTGGCCGAGGCGTTCCGCCTGGCCCTGGAGGGCGACAGCGTGTCGGCGTACGGCGGGATCATCGGCGCCAACCGGGTGGTCGATGATGCGACCGCCCGGGCGATCCGGCCCGGCTTCTTCGAGGCGATCGTGGCGCCGGGATACACGCCTGAGGCGCTTGAGATCCTGCGCACCAAGAAGGGCTTCGAGATCATCGAGGTGCCGCAGGCCGAGGGCGACGGACCGGAGCTGGGGATCGGCAACTTCGATTTCAAGCGGATCGGCGGCGGGCTCCTGGTGCAGACCTTCGACAACCTGGAGGAGGATCGCAACAAGCTCCAGGTGGTGACCCAGCGGCGCCCGACGCTGGATGAGCTGACCGACCTGCTCTTTGCCTGGCGTGCCGTGCGACACATCAAGAGCAACGCCATCGCGCTCGCCAAGCGCCACGCGCTGATCGGGATGGGCGCCGGTCAACCGTCACGGGTGGTCAGCGTGGAGATCGCCCTGCGCAAGGCCGGCGAACGGGCTCCGTTGTCGGTGATGGCCAGCGACGCCTACTTCCCGTTCCCCGACGGGATCCAGATCGCGGCCCAGGCGGGCGTCACGGCCATCATCCAGCCGGGTGGCAGCATCCGCGACGAGATGGCGATCGAGGTGGCCGATCGTCATCACATGGCCATGGTCTTCACCGGCCGCCGGCACTTCAAGCACTAGGGCAGGGGACGACTTGAAGCGAACATCCAGGCTCGTGGCGATGCTCAGCATGGTCGTGGCGGCGGCCTGCTCGCAAGGTGGTGCGTCGCCATCGGTCGGAGGCGGAACTCCGTCTCCCTCGTCGGCGCCGACCGAGCAGCCGCCGCCGACGGAGCATACGGCTACCATCGTCGCCTCCATCTCGCTCGAGGGCCACCCGGCTGCGACGCAGATAGCGTTCGGCAACGGCGATGCCTGGATCCGGTTCGCCGATGGCAGCGTGGCTCGGGTCAATCTCGAGACGAAGGCGATCGTGGCGATGATTCCGGTCGGGAGCGGCGAATTCGGATCATTGGCCGTGGGCCAAGACGCAGTGTGGGTCACGACCTTCGACGAGGACAAGCTCTCGCGCATCGATCCTGCGACCAACACCGTGGTAGCGGAGATCGCGGTGGGCGCCAATCCCGAAGGGATCACCGTCACGCCGGGTGCCGTGTGGGTATCGAACCACCGCGGCGGCTCCATCTCGCGGATCGACCCCGCGACGAATGCGGTCGTGGCCAGGATTGATGCCGGACGGGTGGGTCCCAGTGGCCCAAAGTTTATCCAGAACGCCTTCGGCGACCTGTGGACCTCGATACCCAACTCGAGCATCGTGATCCGGCTGGACCCGGAAACCAACGCGGTGGTTGCCACCATCGACGTGCCGGCCGTGGAAGACTTGGTGATCGGTGACGACTTCGTCTACGCCACGGATGCGCTGGGCAAGATCGACGAGATTCAGCCGGCATCGAACGAGGTCGTTCGCAGGTTCTCCCCCGATGTCAGTCCGTGGCTGTTTGGCGACGGCGCATTCTGGGCGCCGGAGGGCTCGGACCTGCTGCGACTCGACCCCGGTTCGTTTGCACCGACCGAGATCTGGCACGTGGCTGGAGGACAAGGCGGGTATGAAAGCATGGCCTTCGATGGGAGTCTGCTGTGGCTGCTGACAGACGACGGGTTCCTGGTTGGCGTCCAATTGACGCTCTAGATCACCGTTCTGGCCTTTCAGCGCCCGGCCCCCGATAATCCGCCGCAATGGACAAGCTGATCACCGTCGAGGCGGTCGCGGCCACGGAGGCCGGCGCAATCGCCGCTGCCCGCCTGATGGGACGCGGCGATCGGATGGGCGCCGACCGTGCCGCGGTCGAGGCGATGCGCCACGCGATGGAAGAGGCGGAGATCAGCGGCACGATCGTCATCGGCGAGGGAGAGCGCGACCAGGCGCCGATGCTCTACATCGGCGAGCAGGTGGGCAACCCCGACGCGGCGCTGTCGGTCGACATCGCGGTCGACCCGCTGGAGGGGACGAACCTGGTCGCCACCGGGTCGCCGAATGCCACCGTGGTGATGGCCGCAGCAGAGCCCGGCGGCCTCATGCATGCCCCGGACACCTACCTGCGCAAGCTGATCGTCGG
>JANMPX010000159.1:0-11550 GCA_031370085.1 Chloroflexota bacterium
GCCGGACGCAGGTTCGCTGCCTCGTCCGAAGCGGATCCGTGGCGGAGGAGGGTCAGCGCTTCGCCGGCCGGGCCGGCGAAGGATCCGATCGCCTCGCCGCGATGCGTCGCGGCGCCATCGGTCGCCATCCGATGCGTCGCCAGGGCGTCCGCCACCGTTGCTTGGAGCAGGATCCGCCCCACACCGAGCACCACGAGGCGATCGCACGCCTGCTCCACGTCCGTGACGATGTGGCTGGAGAGAAGGGCCGTGGCGCCGTCGGCACGCACCGCATCGGTCAGGACATGGAGGAACTCGCGCCGGGCGAGGGGGTCCAGGCTGGCAAGCGGCTCATCCAGGAGCAGGATCCTGGCGCGCGTGCCCAGTGCCAGGGCCAGCGCCACCTGTGCCTGCTGGCCGCCGGAGAGCGACTTCGCTGCCTGGCTGCCGGGAATGCCGAGCTCATCCAGCCGGCGTCGGGCGTACGGCCGATCAAAGTCGGGGCGCAGCTGGACCGCCAGGTCCAGGTGGTCGTCCACGCTCAGCCCGTCGTACAGCGCCGGCGACTGCGGAACGTAGCCCAGCAGGGCGAGCACGCCCGAGCGATCCTTCCAGGGATCGATTCCGGCCACGGTCACGCCACCGCGCGTCGGCCGCTCGAAGCCGACCCAGGTCTTGATGAGGGTCGACTTGCCGGCGGCGTTGGGCCCCACCAGGGCGGTGATGCCCCCCTGCGGAATGGCGAGATCGATCCCTGTCAGCGCCCAGGTGCGTCGTCCATAGCGCTTGGCCAGGTCGTGCGTCTCAAGCACCGGCTGCTGGGCGTTCATCCCTCGTCGGCCGAGGCTGCGTCGCCTCCGGGTCCGCGTGCCGGTCGCGCGGCGACGAGGATCACCAGGCCCAGGCCGATGGCCACCGCCGGCCCGACCCATTCCATCTGCAGCCCGCCCAGCCCACCCGAGAGCAGCACCAGCCCCACCCCCAGGAAGAGCAACCCCGCAACCAGCGACAGCAGATCGACCGGATGGCGTGACATCAGGTCCCTCCCGTCGCGTCGGTCGCGACCATTACCTCACCGATGCCGCTCTCCAGGTCCAGGACATAGGTCGGCCCGTAGGTTTGCGTGTGCACGAATCGGCTCTCCAGGCTGGTGCCGGTGTCGCGCGAGCCAAACAGGATCAGATCGCCGGCGCCAACACGGGCGTGGAGCTCCACCGACGCATCGCGCGGCAGGATGATCACCAGCTGGCCGAGCGCGACGCTGGCGCCGATGTGGACCGGTCCCCAGGAGGAGGGGATCAGATCGGTCAGGTCCAGGACCATCCGCCCGCTGATCAGGCGGTACTCGCCGCGCAGCTCGGCGGTGTTGGCGGGGGTGAAGCGCAGGTCACCCACACCCCCCTCCAGCGGCGCTGTCACGAAGCTGGCCGTGACGGCCACTGGCAGCAGCAGCAGGGCGAGCAGGATCAGGATCCTGGCTCGTCCCCACCAGGCACCGACCACCAGGCCGATTCCCAGCGCGGCCAGCGCGGCGCCGAAGAACTGGCCCGGCTCGATCTCGACCCTGGCGACCTGGCTGACCATGGCCAACAGGCCGATGCTGACCAGCAGCGCCCCGAGGACATACCAGCCGAGCGGTGAGCGCGGACGAGGCGCCGCCCGCACCGCCGGCGCACGGAGAGGCGTTGTATCCGCGCCGGTTGTCGCTGCGACCCGCGGAGTCTCGCTGCGGCGCAGGAGCAGCACGCCGGCCACCATCACGCCCAGCGCCCACGCGGCCCCCGGAATGCCCAGCGGGCCTTCACGCAGCGAGTAGGACCACCCGTTGTTGGTGGCGCTGCTGAACAGGAGGAAGACGAGCACCGCCAGCGCGATCCAGCCGATCCGCCGGGGCGTCAGAGCAACCCGCTGCAGGAAACCTTCGGCCATGGAGCGGTCACTGCCGGCGGCGGGAAGCAGCAGCCAACCGATGAGGTACAGCACCAGCCCCGCCCCGCCGAAGATCATGAGTCCCACGAAGCCGATGCGGAAGAGGAGCGGATCCACGTTGAAGTAGTCGCCCAGGCCGCCCGCCACGCCGCCGATGACGCGCTCGTTGACCCGTCGGCGGAGGAGGTGCCCGGAGGTGTCCTGGCTTGTCATGTGCAGATCATCGGTCTCCTGGGCCGAGCTGCCTATCGGGGAGCACCCTGAATCGGGCATCAGGGTCATCCCCGATCGTCCCGCGGCATGGCCGTGTGCCAACATGCGGGCCATGGCACAGGTAGGCGTACGGCGGGGGAGCAGTGAGCTGACCGGTCCGCCGCGGCCTCGGCTGGAGCGGAGCCGCAGCAACCGGGTCATCGGTGGCGTGGCGGCCGGCATCGGTCAGCACCTGGGCGTTGAGCCGCTCACGGTGCGCATTGCCTTCGTGGTGCTGTCGGCCGCGTTCGGGTTCGGGATCGTCGTCTACCTGCTGGCCTGGCTGCTCGCCCCCGAGGAGGCGGCGGACGCGGCGGCAGCGCCCCGGACACGGCACCTGGTCCGGCCGACGACCCGCCAGGCGCTGGGTGGGATCCTCATCCTGGCCGGCGTCCTGCTGCTGCTCCTGGTTTCGGGCTTCTGGTTCGGCGAGACACTGGCCTGGCCGGTCTCGCTGGCGGCCATCGGCTTCGCTGTACTGTGGGCACGCGGTGGCGAGGAGCGCCGCGGGCGCTCGTCGCTGGAGATGATGATCGGCGGGCGCCGCTCGATTCCGCGGGTGGCGATCGGCATCCTCCTGATCCTGGGTGGGCTGGCGGTCCCGCTGGCCAACAACTACTCGCTGGAGGCGGTTGGCCCCATGCTGCTGGCGGCGATGGTCACCGTCGGCGGGCTGGCGCTCATTGGCGGGCCGTGGGTCTGGAACATCGGCCGCGAGCTGATGGAGGAGCGCAGTACCCGCATCCGGACCGAGGCGCGCGCGGAGATGGCCGCGCACCTCCACGATTCGGTGCTCCAGACGCTGGCCCTCATCCAGCGCGCCCCGGCATCGCGCCAGATGGTGAGCCTGGCGCGCACCCAGGAACGCGAGCTGCGTGTCTGGCTGTACGGGCGGGCACCCACGCTCGCTGGGGCGCGGATCCGCGACGCGATCGACGCCATGGCCGGCCGCGTGGAGCGGGAAGAACAGGTGAAGGTGGAGGCCATCGTGGTGGGCGACGCCGATCTCGACGAACATGTGCGCGCCCTCGTCTCCGCCGTCGGCGAGGCAACGCTCAATGCCGCGCGGCACTCCGGGGAGACGGAGGTATCGGTCTTCGTGGAGGTCCAGGAAGACGCCATCACCGCCTACGTGCGCGACCATGGCACCGGGTTCGACCCCGATGCGGTGGCCGCCGACCGGCGCGGGATCGCCGACTCGATCATCGGGCGGCTGGAGCGCCACGGCGGGACCGCACACGTGGTCAGCCGGCCGGGGGATGGGACGGAGGTCGTCATGCGCCTCCCGAGGAAGGCGGCATGAGCGTGCGGAGCGTTCGCGTCTTCGTGGTCGACGACCACGAGCTATTCCGCTCCGGCGTGCGCTCCGAGCTGAGCCGCAGCTGCAAGATCGTGGGCGACGCGGGGACGGTGGAAGAGGCTATTGCCGGCATCCTGCGCGAGGCGCCCGACGTGGTCCTGCTCGACGTGCACATGCCCGCAGGCGGCGGGACCGCGGTGGTCGGGGCAGTGCGTGAGGCGGGCTCAACCGCGCAGTTCCTGGCCCTTTCGGTGTCCGATGCGGCAGAGGACGTGATCGGCATCATCCGGGCAGGGGCGCGCGGATACGTCACCAAGTCCATCTCTGCCGATGAGCTGGCCGCCGCGGTGCAGCGCGTCCATGACGGCGACGTCGTCTTCTCGCCGCGGCTGGCCGGTTTCGTGCTCGACGCCTTCGCCGGCGAAGCTCCCCAGCCGACCGATCCCGAGCTCGACCTGCTCACAGCCCGCGAGCGCGAGACGCTGCGCTACATCGCCCGCGGCTACACCTACAAGGAGGTGGCCTCGGAGCTGCACATCTCGGTCAAGACGGTCGAGACCCATGTCTCGGCGGTGCTGCGCAAGCTCCAGCTCTCCAACCGATACGAGTTGACCCGCTGGGCCTCGGAGCGGCAGCTCATCTAGCGCTCCCCCGCGGTGTGCTCGGCACCGGAGCACACCGACAGGGATTCGATGAATCGGCGTCCGAATCGTGGCTGTTTTGCTCCGATGTCGAGGATTCGGCCGGGATATGCGGTTATATCGGTTCATACGCTCGAATTCCGAGCGCCGGGTGGACAGGCGGAGGTGGGCCTCGAAGCGGGAGCTGAGCTAGCCCATCCCGCGGCGCTATCAGGACCATTTGTGCACCCGTGCGGCTGTGCAGCACAAACGCCCATGACAGCGACGACCGACTTCCTCAGCCGGCTCCGTTCAGGCCTTCCCTAGCGACCCCCATCCGCCGGCCAGGTGCCCATCACCTGGCGCAGGATCGCGAACTCACCGACGTGGTAGGCGTTGTGATCGGCGGCGATGCGGACCTCGCGCAGCAGCGTGTGGCCGGGGGTGTGGGGGATCGGCGCCAGGAGGTCGGAGGCCGGATCGGCGACCAGGTCGCGCAGTGCGGCGCGATCCTCGATGAAGCGGGCCACGCTGGCGGCGAACTGCTCGGGCGCTGCGGTCGCGGACGGATCCGGCCAGTAGCCGATGGGCCAATCAGGCGAAACCCATGCCGGATTGCGCACGTACTCGAGGATGTCCCACTGCGTGATCCGCAGATGCTCGACCAGGTGCCACGGGGTGTAATCAACGTTGGGCGGCCGGCGGTTGATGGCGTCGTCTGGAAAGTCGGCGACCGCGTCCTCGAAGGTCATGTGGGCGTCGTCGCCCTCGAGCAGGCGGAGGAGGTCCTCGCGAAGCGGGTCGTTGGTCATTGGTCCAGCCTACGCTGATTCCCTTCGGCGACCTTGCCCACGTGCGCTGAGCGCTCCTAACGGCCAAGAAGCCCAACCCGACGCGCCTCAGAGCGTCCCAACTGGCCTCTCGTTGCCGGCCGTGAGCGCTGAGCGCTCAGGGTGGCGAACTTGCGGGCAAGGAGCTGCCCAACGTGGCCGTTACGGACGCTGAGCGCTCACGGCGGCGAAACCGCGACGACGGAAGGAAGGGTCAGACAGGCCGCTGGGCGGCGTGGAGGCGCATGGCGCCGACGACACCCTTGAGCTCCACCGGGCCAAGTTCCCGGAATGAGACGCCGGCGGCGGCCGAGGCGTCGACCACGGCCTGGCTGACGAGCACCTCGCCGGGGCGCGCGTACTCCGCGATCCGCGACGCGACGTTGACCGTCTGCCCGTAGTAGTCGCCCTCCTGGAAGATGACCGGTCCCGCGTGCAGGCCGACGTGCGCGGGGGGCAGCCCGGCGCTAATCACGCCGTCGACCATATCCAACGCTGCCACCACCCCCGGGCCAGGATCGGGGAAGAAGAACATGACGCCGTCGCCCAGCCATTTGACTGGCCGGCCACCGTGCTGAACCGATGCGCGCTGCACGAGCCGCGCCAGCTCCGCGGCGAGCTGTGCCGCCGCCTCGTCGCCGCGCTCCTGCGTCAGCGAGGTGTAGCCGGTGATGTCGAGGAAGCACATCGCGGGCGGCCGCTCCAGGCGACTGTGAAGGCCGGCGGCGGCCAGCCTCGCCTCCATGCCGGCGATGATGTTGGTGGTCCAGGCGTGCGTCTGGTGGGCGCGGTACAGCGCCGTCATGGACTCCTCGGACAGTGCGTTCACGCGGGCGCCCAGTTCGGTGGTCGAAAACTCGTCGGGAGACTTGCCCGCCGCGAGTGCCGGTTCGATCACCTCGGAGCGCCACCAGTCGGCCTCCGTCTCGGCTATGCGCCGCAGGCTGTCGCCCTGAACGCGCAAGAGGCGCTCGATGGAGATCGGCCTGAAACCCGAGGCGACCTGGACCTCGATGAAGGCTCCGATCGCCAGCTCTGCCTCTCGAACAAGATCGTCCGGGCTCGGCGGCGCGGAGCCGGTCGCCTCGCGCATCACGGAAAGCAGTTGGAGCGGCACGCCCGTGCGGTCGCTGAGCTGCTGGAAGGTCACGCCGCTGAGTGCCGAGAATCGTTCGAAGAGGGGCGAGTCGAGGAAGTCAAGGGAGATCGCGCCGCGGCGGATGGCCTCCCCGAAGCCATCCAGCGAAATGCCGGCCGCCTTCAGACTCTGCGCGAATCCCGCCCGACGCACATCACCAGGAGTGAACCGATCGCCTGCATGTGGTCGCACGATCCCCAGTTCGACGAGGCGGCTCAGGTCGCCGACGGTGACGCCCGCCTGTTCGGCAGCCTCGGCGAGAGAGTAGTCAGCCACGCTCGTACTGTACCGCTCACTCCCCTGGACCGATACCATCAGCGGCATGGCCAAACTTGACGCCCGGAAGCGCAAGACCCTGCGGGACAACGCCTTCGCCTACGTGGATCCCAACGGGCGTCGACGCCTGCCGATCCACGACGAGAGCCATGTCCGCAACGCCCTGTCGCGCTTCAACCAGGTGATTTTCGAGGATGAGGCGGCCCGCGACCGCGCCCGGACCAGGCTGCTCAAGGCGGCCAGGCGCTACGGCATCCATCCGGTTGGCTTCGTCACCGGCCAGCTGCGGGCCGGAGGTTCCGGTGGGCTGCCGACCGGCAACGTCACCGTCCTGATGACCGATATCGAGGGCTCCAGCGCCCTCCTCCTCCAGCGGGAGGACCGGTCCGCTGCCGTCCTGGCCGATACCCGTCGCATCGCCCGCGCTGCCGTTCGGCGCGCCGGCGGCTGGGAGGTCGACGCCCGCGCCGATGAGTTCTTCGCCGTCTTCCGCCACACCGCCGAAGCGGTTGGAGCGGCGCTCACCATCCAGCGCCGGCTGCGCGACCACGCCTGGCCCGATGGGGTGAAGGTGCTCGTCAGGATGGGCATTCACAGCGGCCGCCCGCAGCTCACCGACAGCGGCTACGTGGGCGTCTCGGTGAACACCGCGGCGCGCATCAGTGCCCTTGGCCACGGCGGTCAGATCCTCGTCTCGCAGGCGGCAGTCCACTCCCTTGGCGAGGAGCGCCCCGAGGGCGTCAGTTTTACCGACCTGGGCGAGCACCACCTCCGCGGGCTTGGCGACCAGCAGCTTTTCGAGGTCTCGGCGCCAGGCCTGCCGGTTGGCTAGCCAACGATCCTTCGGCGGCGAACGCTGAGCGTTCATAACGGCCAAGTAGAGCGGCCGACACTAGGCGTCGGGGGGCTGCCCGAGGCAGTCGAAGCCAGGTCGCAGGCCGCGCTGTTGTCAGGACTGTTTGTGCAACTGTGCGGCTGTGCTGCACAAATGCCTCTGACAGCGTGATCCCATCCCATCGGCCGCCCCTCGCCAGTCGATGTGCTAGCCTATGCGCATAGATCTGCACACTATCGGAGCAACCACGTGGCCCTGGCCCGCACCAACCTCACCCTCTCCGCAGACCTCCTGGCCGAGGTCGACGAACTGGCCGGCCCCCGTGGGCGGAGCCGATACGTCGCCGAAGCGGTGGCGGCCCGGGTGAAGCGAGACAAGCTCGGCAAGGCGATCCGCGAGACGGCCGGGATCCTGGTGGGAACGCCGTATCAGATGACCCGCGATGAGGTCACCGCCTGGGTCGACGATCTCCGATCCGAAGAGACCGACTGAACGTGCGCTACCTGCTCGACTCCACGCTCCTGATCGACCACGCCAACAGCGACGAGCCGGCGGCCAGGCTGCTGGCGCGCCTGTTTTCCGAGGCGCATGAGCTGTACACCTGCGACGTGGTGACCTGCGAGACCCTGTCCCAGGGCGATGCGAGGCACCTTCGCCATATCCGCGCCCTGCTGGATGCCCTGGAGTATGTCGCAACCTCGCCCAAGGCCGCCCAGTGGGCTGCCAACGCGCGACTGACCCGCCACCGCGCCAGTGGCAAGCTCGGCCTGGGCGATGCGCTGATCGCCGGCATCGCCGCGGACCTGGGCGCCGCGGTGGTCACCCGCAACCGGCCCGACTTCGAGCGGCAGGGGATCCCGGTCCTGACCTACTGACCGATGCGCATCGGTCCCAAGACCCTAGGCGAAGAACTTGTTGATCGCGTCGGTGTCGTCGGAGAAGGCCCAGCGCTCGGCGATCTTGCCGTCCTTGATGTGAAGGATCTCGGCGGTTCGATAGGTGAAGGTCTTCCCGCCGCGGGTGGCGGTGGCGGTCACCAATGCGATGGTGTGATCGTCGCTGGCCACGACGTCGTGCGTCTCCGCAGTGATCGTGTAGTCGGGCGGCGTGTCGCCCATGTAGCGGGCATTGAGCGCGGCCTTGCCTCGGATCGGCTCGGCGAGGCCGATCTCGTGCCAGACCACGTCATCGGCCAGGGCTTCGTTCAATGCCTGGAAGTCGCCGGCGGACATGGCGTCGTTCATGTGGCGGACCATGGTGGCGTTGGGATGCTCGGACATCGGTTTACCTCTTGTGTGGATGGAAGGCCGATGGTGCACGCGGAGGTGCTCCGCGTCAACGTCTTGTGTCGACCCGATCGGTCGAGCCGTCGCCGTCAGGGTCCTTTGTGCGGCTGTGCAACTGTGCGGCACATGAAGCTCTGACATAAGAACCGATGTGCAGGCTGCCGCCTCCGAAGCAGCACCCGACGAGCGGGGCCCGAGATTCGTGGCCAGCCCGCGGGTGGAGCTAGCGAAAGACCCGCAAACGCCCCGGCTGAACCTCGAAGGTCACCGGGGTCGCCCCGAGCGAGCGGCCGTCGGCGTGCGCCAGCAGGACGCGCCTTGCGCCGCGAATGGTGACTCGCCGCCCACGGAGCACCTCGATGCGTGGCTCCCGTCGCTCGCGGCCACGCATGACAGCCAGGAAATGCCGAATGACATCGAGCCGGCTCATACCGGAGAAGATCGCCACGTCCAGCAGGCCATCGGCAGGATCGGCGTCAGCCACCAGGGCGAAGCCCAATCCGAAGTACGGGCCGTTGCAGACCGTGACGGCCGGCGCCCTCGTGCGCAGCTGGCGCCCGTCCAGGTCGATGACCATCCCGGTCCGCCGACGCCGCAGTGCGCGCCATAGGGCGCGGAACCCGACCAGCCAGCCGGCGCGCTCACGCAGCTCGAAGGCGCCGAAGCCAGCGGCATCGAGCCCCACGCCGGCCGCCTCGAAGAAGGAACGAGCGTCGGACGGAGGCGCCTCATCGCCTGCGCCGGAATGCCATGCGAGCCCGACATCCACGCGCGCAACCTCTCCCCGGCCGATCACATCGAGCGCGGGCGCGAGATCGGTCGGGATGCCCAGACCATGCGCGATGTTGTTCCACGAGCCCATCGCCAGGATCCCGAGCGCGGCCTCCCCACCTGCCAGCACATCGGCCACCGGTCCGATCGTCCCATCGCCCCCGCCCACCACGATGTCCTCGTCTGCCGCAGCGCCGCGTACGACCTCGGCGGGGTCCTCATCCTCGATCAGCACATGCAGCCGTACACTCAGGCCTCGCTCCTCCAGGGCGTGCGCCAGCGCTTCGGGCTCGAGCGCACTCGGTTCGTCCGCCAGGGGCGGAGTCGATCCGGGCTTGCCTCCGGAGACCGGGTTGACGATGAGAAGCAGCGGGCGGCGTTTGGTCGTCACGATCCGGTGTTGGGGACGGCTGGTTCGGCCAGCAGGTAGGTGGTCATCAGGCCGAGGCCCTTGACCTCCACGGCCGGTCGCTCCTCCCACACAAAACCGTCACGCAGCTGCTCCCAGGTGGATGGCGCCACCTGGATCCGCCCCGGCACGCCGGACGACTCCATGCGCGAGGCGACGTTCACCGTATCGCCCCACAGGTCGAACAGGATGCGCTTCCGACCGATGACTCCTCCCACCACGGACCCACTGGCCAGCCCGATGCGCAGCTCCAGCTCAACGCGGTTTTGCCCACGCATCTCGGCCAGGACCTCCAACATTCCACGTGCCAGCGCCAGGGCGGCGGCGGCGTGGTCCGCGCGGGCCTCGGGTGCGCCCGCGACCGCCATGTACGAATCGCCGATCGTCTTGATCTTCTCCACGCCACAGGTTGCGGCGAGCGCGTCGAATCGGCTGAAGAGGTCGTCAAGGAAGCTCACCACCAGGTCGGGTTTGGTGCGCTGCGCCCAGGGCGTGAAGCCGACCAGGTCCGCGAACAGGACCGTGGTGTGGGGGTAGGCATCCGCGATGCGCTCATCACCGTGCTTGAGGCGCGCGGCGATCGACATCGGGATGGCATTGGTCAGCAGCTCTTCCGAGCGGGCCTCGGCCTTGCGTCGACGGATATCGGTGTAGCGCAGGAGAAGGAAGGTGACGGTCAGCGGTATGCCGGTGTTCTGCGCGAAGGAGACCAGCTGGAAGACGTACGGCGGCGGCGTCACCGTGGTCGTGACCAGCGGATCGAGCAGGATGGCGACCAGCAGGAAGACCAGGAAGACGACGAACCAGCGCGTCGCGCGCCGGGGACCCAGCGCCAATAGGGCGTAGAGCGGCACCAGGAAGGCCCAGATCATCCCCCCGCCGGAGGCCGCCATGCCACCGCTCAAGATCTCGGCGCTCAGCGTGAAGAGCGGACCCGGGGCGATCAGCACGATCACGAACCGTTCGAATCGGCGACTCCGCGCCAGGACCAGCAGGTTGACCACGTTCAGGCCTGAGAGGCTCAGGCCCAGCACGACGGTCGCCAGGCTTCCGCGGCCGAGTGCCGGCAAGCCCAGCGGCGCCACGACGGTGAAGTAACCGGCGATCACCCCCACCCGCTTGCGAAGGCGGAAGTCGTCGTCATCGGTCGGCTCGTCCGCGATCGAGATGAACCGATGCACCAGCGCGCCCAGGCCGGCTTTCATGGAACGCACCTAGCGTGAACGGTCGACGCGGTCCGCCAGCTCTTCGCCAAGCAGCAGCCGCCGGAGAGCGCTCTGAAGCTCGGCAGGGGAGGCGCTCGGGTGCCGATGTCGAAGGCCATCAGCTGCCAGTGCCCGCGCCTCTTCGCTCATCTGAAGGCAAGCGCAACGCGTTCGGATGGCGAGAGAAGGCGAAAGGCTGCGCGCTGGGCCTCCCCGGCCGCCGCTGTCGCTTCCCGCTCCTCGATCACGCCTCCACTCTACTCGGCCTGTCGTGACGGCTCTTCCGTCGCGTGCGCCGGGACAGCCACAACCCAGGTCGTCGCCGTCAGGGTCCTTTGTGCGGCTGTGCGGCCGTGCGGCTGTGCTGCACAAGAAGCCCTGACAACAAGAACCGATGCGCAGGCTGCCGCTGATGCGGAAGCGGATGCGCGGTGCGCTGCCCCTGATCTTGACAGACGCCCCGCAGACGTCGGGCATCCGGCAGAATGCTCCTGCACTCATGACCAACCCTATGACCGACCCGCGCAAGATCCGCACCCCCGACGGCCGCAGCCTCGACCTGTACGTCGCCGGGCCCGAAGGCGGCGAGACGCTCGTCTTCTACAACGGCACTCCGAGTGCCGGGCTGCTCAGCGCGGGCGTGGTGAAGGCCGCATCCGAGCGGGGGATGCGCGTGGTGAGCTGGACCCGCCCGGGATACGGCGGCTCAACCCGGCAGCC
>JANMPX010000196.1:0-8116 GCA_031370085.1 Chloroflexota bacterium
GTCCCGGTCGGCCATGTCGCCTTGCGGGTGATGGTCGCCCCGCTGGCCGTGACATACACCAGCTCGAGGCCTTCCACCGAAAGGGAAACCGACGACGGGTTGTAGAGCTCCACGAACTCGTCCGATGCGCTGGCGCCGCCCGTCATCAGCTCGCTGATGACCAGGTGATCGGTTGCGGGCGACGCAGCTGAGACGCCTGCATCGCCGGACAAGGGGTAGGCCAGCGCTGGACCGATGGCGGCCAGCAGAATGACGCAGGACGATGCGGCCGCCAGGGCGCGGCGCAGAGCGGACGAAACGGGGGACAGGACCAGCACGGCACACCTCGGCATCGGAGGCACGCAGGCATCGCCAGCATGGACACGGGCCTATTACCGGGGCGTTAGGGCCGGCTTATCGATCGGTCCGCCGCAGAGGTCGCGGTCGCGTACAATCGCCGCCCCATGGCAAAGAAATCGACGCGAGACGCTGCGGAGCGGGCTGAAGCCCGCCGCCGAGCACGCCTTGCGGCGCAGGGCCGTCTCACCGACGAGGAGGATGCCGTCGAAGAGGCGGTCCCCGTCGCCGCGCGGACGCGCCCTTCGCTCATCAAGTCGATCTTCCCGCCGGCTGCCCCGCTCCCCGGCAAGGGCGATCCCCTGGCCGGCTTCCGGTACGACGGCCCGCTGCGCCCCGTGGTCGCCAGCCTCTGGCTGATCAGCCGCAACCCGATCGCAGGCCTCGGGATGGGCGTCATCTGGGCGATCGCCTGGGCCACCACATCGGCTTACAGCAAGAGCACCATCGGCACCCTTGCATCATTCATCTCCTTCGGATCGCTGGTCGCGGCCGGGGTCATCGGCTGGCAGAGGCCTTGGCTATATGGGCTCACCGCGGCGGTCGTCGGGTACCTCATCTATGCCGCATACGTGGTCTACGGCCTGTCCGGGCAGCTGGCCGGGGCCGGCGCATCGGCCACGCTGGCGCAGTTCCTGCTGATCAACGGCACGCTGCAGGCGTTCATCGGCGGCGCTGCCGGCTTCTACGGTGGCTATCTGCGACGTCGCTTCGCCGATCCGAACCTGCGGGCGCAACAGCAAGCGCGCAAGCGACGCTAGGCGTCACCACCAGGCCGGGCATGAGCCAATACTGCCGCCCGAGCCGCCGCTGACGCGGTGGCGAAGTCACGTCCCAGTCCCAGCACCTCTCCGGTCGAACGCATCTCCGGTCCAAGCGCGAGGCTGACCCCGGGCAGCCGCCAGAGTGAATCGACGGGTGCCTTGACTGCGACCAGCGGGGCATCGGGAGCGAGCCCCGGCGCCCAGCCGACCTCGACCAGGCTCTCCCCCAGGGCGCAGCGCACCGCGGCCGCCACGACGTCGCGGCCGGTCGCCTTGGCGACGATCGGCACCGTGCGGCTGGCCCGCGGATTGGCCTCGATCACCGTCACCTGGTCCCCGCTCACGATCATCTGCACGTTCAGGATCCCCCGCACGCCCAGCGCCAGACTGATCCGCCCCGCAACCCTGGCCACGCCCTCCTGCTGCTCCCGCGACAGGCGCTGCGGCGGCACCACCCCGACCGAGTCGCCCGAATGCACCCCGGGCGGGTCGAGCTGCTCCAGGATCCCCGGCACGCACCAGTCCACCCCGTCGCTGATCACGTCGACGTCGAGCTCGATCCCGTCCACGAGCCGATCCACTCGCACGGGCCACCCGATCTCGGTGGCGAGCAGCGCGGCGACGTCAGTCTCACCGCGCAGCACGGCGATCCCCCGCCCGCCGATCACCCACGAGGGTCGCACGATGACCGGCATGCCCAGCTCACCAAGCGCGTCGCGCAGCTCAGCCGGCCCGCTGGCCAGCCGGCCGCGCGGCCCCTCAATGCCGAGCTGGTCCAACAGCGCGGCAAAGCGCTCGCGGTCCTCGGTCAGCTCGATCGCCTCGGCGGTCAGCCCGGCGATCGGCACATCGGCATAGGCCAGGTCCCTGGCCAGGTCGATCGCGGTCTGGCCGCCGAAGGTGAGCACCACGTGCGGCGGCTCGCCGGTGAGCGCTCGCTCATGGTCGATCACGTCCAGCACGCTCTCGGTGTCGAGCGGCTCGAAGTAGAGGCGCGAGCAGGCGTCGTAATCGGTCGACACGGTCTCGGGGTTGTTGTTGATGACCACCGCGTCGAGGCCCATCTCACGGACCGCCCAGGCCGCCCGCACGCTGCAGTAATCGAACTCGATCCCTTGCCCGATGCGGATCGGCCCCGACCCGACCACGATCACGCTGCGCCGATTAGCCGGCGGGGTCGCCTCCGGCTCCGCGTACGAGGAGTAGAAATACGGCGTTTCGGCCGGGAACTCGCCGGCGCAGGTGTCGACCCTTCGATAGGCAGGCGCGATCCCTGCCCGCACCCTGGCCCGCCGCACGGCGACCGCCGGCACGCCGGAGAGGGCCGCGATGTCCGCATCACCGAAGCCGGCGCGCTTGGCCTCGGCCAGCGGAGCGCCGACCACCTGGCGTTCTGCATCGACCAGCTCGGCCAGCCGCTCGGTGAACCACGGCGCGATCCCCGTGGCGGCGCTCAGCCCGGTCGCATCGGTCCAGCCATGTCGCAGCAGCCCGATCATCCGCCACAGGCGCGTATCGGTCGGCTCCAGGAAGTCGTCGATCGGCTGGGGGACGTGGTGCTCGAGGTCCCAGGCCGCATCCTCCCATCGCCAGCCGCCAGTCCGCGGCTCCAGCGAGCGGAGCGCCTTCAGCAGGGCAGGCCCGAACTCGCGGTCGATGGCCATCACCTCGCCGGTTGCCTTCATCTGGATCCCCAGCGACCGATCCGCTGCGGGGAACTTGTCGAACGGCCAGCGGGGCAGCTTGACAACGACGTAATCGACCGCCGGCTCGAAGGCCGCCGAACCGATGCCGGTCGCCGGGTTGGGCAGCTCATCCAGCCGCTTGCCGAGCGCGATCAGGGCCGCGACCCGGGCGATCGGATAGCCGGTCGCCTTCGACGCCAGCGCCGATGAGCGGCTCACCCGCGGATTGACTTCGATCACCCGGTAGTCGCGGCCATCGGGACGCACCGCCAGCTGGACATTGCAGCCACCCTCCAGGCGCAGCTCGCGGACGATCTTCAATGCGCAGCGGCGCAGCCGCTGGACAAGCGGGTCGGGGAGGGTCTGGATCGGCGCCACCACGATCGAGTCGCCGGTGTGCACCCCCATCGGGTCGAGGTTCTCCATGCCGCAGATGGCGATGGCGGTGTCGGCGGCGTCGCGCAACACCTCGAACTCGATCTCGTACCAGCCGCGGAGGCTGCGCTCGACCAGCACCTGGCCGATCGGGCTGGCCGCCAGGCCGGTCACCAGGCGATCGCGCGCTTCCTCCGGGGTCGAAGCGAATCCACCGCCGCCGCCGCCCAGGGTGAACGCCGGGCGGATCACCACCGGCGCTGCCAGCTCGGCGAAGAAGCGCAGCCCTTCCTCGACCGTCTCCACCACCGCGCTCTCGGGCACCGGCTCGCCGATGCTCATCACCAGGTCGCGGAACCCGCCGCGGTCCTCTGCCGCGCGCACCGCCGCCAGGGGTGTCCCCAGCACCCGGACGCCGTAGCGCTCCAGGACGCCGGCGTCATCGAGCGCCACCGCCAGGTTCAGCCCGGTCTGGCCGCCAAGGGTCGGCAGCAGCGCGTCCGGCCGATGCTCTTCGATCACCTGGGTCAAGAATTCGACCGTCAACGGGCCGATCACCACCGTTCCGCCGACATCGGGATCGGTCATCACCGTCGCGGGATTCGAGTTGACCAGCACGGTCTCGACCCCCTCCCCACGCAGCGCCAGGCAGGCCTGCACCCCGGCATAGTCGAACTCGGCCGCCTGGCCGATGACGATCGGCCCCGAGCCGATCACCAGCACTCGCCGTGGCACGCTCATGCGGTGAGGCGCTCCACGGCTGCATCAAAGACGCGCTCCGCATCGATCGGCCCGGGTGCACCCTCCGGATGGAACTGGACCGACGCGATCCGCCCCGAAGCGTGGACCAGACCCTCGAGCGTGCCGTCGTTGAGGTCGCGGTGGCTCACCGCGTAGCCCGCCGCAGCCAGCGCCGGCCCGTCAAGGACCTCCACCTCGTGGTTGTGGGCACCGATGTCGACCCGCCCGCTGGTGAGCTCCTTGACCGCGTGGTTGCCGCCGTGATGACCGACCGCCAGTCGTCTCGTCTCGCCCCCCGCGGCCAGCGCGAGCAGCTGGTGGCCAAGGCAGATCCCCAGGATCGGTGACCCCCCGGCGAGGGCCACAGTCGCCGCCTGGCGCACCATGGCGATCTGGGGCACCATGCGCGCCGGATCGCCGGGCCCCGGCGAGAGCACCAGCAGGTCCGGGCGCAGTGCCTCGACTTCCGCCGCGGTGGCGGTGTGCGGCAGCACCTCCAGCTCGAGGCCGCGGTCGGCGAGCGCCCGCAGCAGAGACCGCTTGACCCCGTAGTCGATCAGCACGGCGCGCCCGCGCCGCGGTCCGACGCACGGCAAGCTGTAGGAACGGGGCGTGGATACCGCCGCAACGTGGTCGACGGCCTCCCAGGGTGGCGTGGCTGCCGCCTCGCTCACGGCCCGCAGCTCGCCACTGGCGGCGAGCCGGATCACCGCGCGCCGGACGGCCCCGCGACGCAGCTCAAGGGTCAGGGCCCGCGTGTCGATCCCCTCGATGACGGGGATCCCGGCCTCGCTCAGCAGCTCCTCCAGCGCACGGCCCGGGCCGGCGGGCGGCGTGACCAGGCGGGTGACCACCAGGGCGCGGAGCTGCGGACGAGCGGACTCCAGCTCCCCCTCGTCGATCCGGTAGCTGCCCGCCATCGGGTGGGTCAGCACCACGATCTGTCCGGCATACGAGGGGTCGGTCAGGATCTCGCCCCAGCCGGTGGCGGCGGTGGTGAAGATCAACTCGCCCTCTGCGGGAAGTGGCGCGCCCCGCAGGCGACCGTTGAAGACCATCCCGTCGGCCGTGGCCAGCAGCCCGGCAGGAAATGAAAACGACGCCGGCCGCTCGCTGACGGAAGGCGTCGCAGGTTCGGTTCGCAGGCTGGCGCGCATGACTTGCTCCTTTCCGGCATCGCAGTGCCGGGCTTAAAGGACCGCGGTCAGTCTAGCGCAGTACCATCGCGAGCCTCAGGGTCATTCATGCAGGAGGACGACCGCCCATGACCACCGCAGTCACCCTGGCCGATGCGGCGATCCCCGCCTTTGGCCGCGCCCAATCCGCCACCTGGCTACGGGCGGCCCTGCTGGTCGTCGGCGGGGCGGCTCTCACCGCCCTGGCCGCGCAGCTGTCGTGGCAGTCGCCGTGGTCTCCGGTCCCCTACACCGGGCAGACCTTCGCGGTCCTGCTGGTGGGCACCGCGCTGGGGTGGCGGCTGGGGCTGGCCAGCATGGCGCTCTACGTGCTGGTCGGCGTCGCCGGCCTGCCGGTCTTCGCGGGCCAGGCCCATGGGATCGAGAAGCTGCTTGGCTACACCGGTGGCTACCTGGTCGGCTTCATGGTGGCGGCCGCCGTAGTCGGGCGCCTCGCCGAGCAGGGCTGGGACCGATCGCCGTTCCGCGCGGCGGGGCTGATGGTGATCGGCAACCTCATCATCTACGCCATCGGCGTGCCGGTGCTGGCGCTTGTCCTGGAGATGGCGCCCGGCGCGGCCCTCCAGGCAGGGGCGCTCGACTTCGCCCCGTGGGATGCATTCAAGATCGTGCTGGCGGCCGGTCTCCTGCCGCTGGCCTGGAAGGCTGTTGGCTCAGGCGGGGCGCGCCGCTGACCGGCGCACCCCCATCGGCTCCGGCTATTCCTGCGCCGGCGGGACCGGCGGCAGCGGCTTCACGATTCGCCGGCGGAGCCCCGGCATCAGGCGTGACAGCAGCCAGACCACGATCGCCAGCAGGATCAAGACCGGCAGCCACACGATTGCGAACCAGATCGCCCCGTTGGCGAGTCCCTGGGTCGCGTCGACCAGCGCTGCGAACGCGTCGGTGACGGTCTTGCCGGGGTCCCACTTGTTGGTTGCCTGCTCGACCGCGCCCGGCACCAGGCTGACCGTCAGGGTCGCCAGGTCGGCGAGCCCGGCCAGCTCCTTGTGCTGCGCCTGCAACTGCTCGATCTGGCCGCGAACGTCATCGAGGCGGACCTGGACCGACAGGATGTCCTCGATCTTGACGGCCTTCTCGAGCAGCGTGCGGTACTGGGTCTCCGAGGCCTCCAGGTTCTTGAGGCGCGCCTCGAGATCAACGATCGACGAGGTCACATCGTCCTCGCGGGTGGCTTCGCTGAGCACCGTGCCGTCGAACCCGTGGAGGCGCGCAATGGCGTCGTCGAACTTGTCCGCCGGGATGCGCAGCGTCAGGGTGGCGCTCTCATCCAGCGTGCCCGCCTGGGAGCCGCCGACATAGCCGCCCAGCTGGAGCGCCAGCGTGCGGACCCGGGCCAGCGCCGCAGCCACGTTCGGAACTTCGACAGTGATCTCGCCGGTCTTGATGATGCGCCGATCGGCGAGTGAGGCCACCTGACCGGTCCCGCCCTTGCCATCCGTCACGGCACCCACGGCACCGGGAACAGGGAGGTATCCAGGGTCGCCGGGAGCCGCTCCTTTCAGGTTTTCGCCGACCGGGGTGAAACCGGCGGGAGCGGCGGCCGAAGAACATGCGGCCAGGACGATGCCCAGCAGCACCAGCAGCACGACGACGGCAGAGGTCGATGGGCGGCGCATCGGGCGCCGATTGGTGGTGGACATGGGTCCCCTTCCTTTCATGGTTGCTGGAAGAGGGACGCCGCACCCCATCCGTCCGTTCCCTCCCTCGGCTACGATCCGCAGTATGGGAGTGATGAGCGGTGCTGCGCCGCGTCCGGATCAGCCAGCCGCGGCCTATGAGCGCGAATGGGTTCGAGCTCACCTAGCCGATGAACGGCGCAAGGCGAGCCTGCTGGGCGAGATCCGCGAGGCGATCTTTGGGGCGCAGGACGGCCTGGTCAGCACACTGGCGGTGGTCAGCACGGTGGCCGGCGCATCGGCCGACCGCTTTCCGGTGCTGATCGCGGGGATCGCCTCGGGCTTGGCCGGCGTGTTCAGCATGGCAGCCGGTGAATACATGAGCTCCAAGAGCCAGCGCGAGATCTTCGAGGCCCAGATCGCCGGCGAACGCGAGGAGGTCGAGGAGCGCCCCGGAGAGGCCGAGGCCGAGATGGCCTACATGCTCGAGGAGGACGGACTGCCACGCCCGGCCGCGGCCGCGATGGCGGAGGCGATCGCGGCGCACCCGGAGGTCCTGCTCAAGACGATGACCGAGAAGGAGCTGGGTCTGACCGGTTCACATGCCGAGGCCGGGCCTACCCAGGGCGCACTGATCATGGGGGCCAGCTTCGGGATCGGCGCCCTTGTGCCAATCGTGCCGTACCTGGTGCTGCCGATCGCCGTGGCGACCTGGAGCTCGGTGGTCGCCACCGCAGGGGTGCTGTTCGGGATCGGCGTCGTCAAGTCGCGCTGGACGCGGCGCGCCTGGCTGCGCTCGGGACTCGAGATCCTGCTGCTCGGCGCGTTCGCAGGGATCGCCGGCTTCTTCTTCGGGAACCTCTTGCCGGGCCTGCTCGGAGTGCCCGCGGCCTAGGTCGCGACCGAGCCCGCTCGTGCGCGAGCCTCGTACAGTTGTCGCGGCCCGCTTATCCCCTTGAAGTCATGGCTTCCTCGGTCAGTAAACGCGACCTCTCCACCGCTCGCCAGTTCACGCGTGGTCGCCGACACCAGCACCTCGCCAGGTCCTGCGCTGTCCATGATCCGAGCGGCAAGGTGTACCGCCACGCCCCGCAGGTCAGTTCCTGCGAACTCGACCTCGCCGGTATGAATGCCGGCGCGCGTCTCGATCCCCAGCCGGCGGGCGGCGACACCAATCCGAAGGGCGCAGGCGATGGCACGTCCCGGCGAGTCGAAGGTGGCGAGGAAGCCATCGCCGGTCATCTTCACCTCCTGCCCGCGATGAGACTCCAGGAGGCGCCGCACGTCCTCGTGGTGCGTCTCCAGCAGCCGCTTCCAGGCACGGTCTCCCAGCCGCTCAGCTGCCGCGGTCGAGCCGACGATGTCCGTGAACAGGACCGTGGTCAGCATGCGCTCGCCTT
>JANMPX010000130.1:0-5690 GCA_031370085.1 Chloroflexota bacterium
CCGATCTCTCGCGGGGTGAGCCCGGCGGCGAATCGATACGAGATCACGTCGCGCTGCTCATCGGTCAGCTGTTCGATCGCCCGCCTGGCCGCAGCCAGCTCGGCTGCCTGCTCCGCGTCGGCCTCCGGCCCCGGCGCCGTGCTGCGCAGCTCGCTGGCCGACTCGAGACGCTCGTGCGAGCGGCGACCTCGCAGCAGGTCGATGGCGGCGTTGCGTGCGAGGCGGAAGAGCCACGCCTCGAACGGGATCCCGCGTCGCTGGTAGCGCGGTAGCGCCTCGATCATCTTGAGGAACGTCCGCTGCGTGAGATCCTCGGCATCGGCGTGATTCCCGACCCGCAGGAGCGAGAAGCGGTAGACGCGGTCGGCGAGAAGATCGTAGAGGGCGCCCAGCGCGGCTGCGTCCCCCTCCTGGACACGGTCGACCAGGCGTTCGATCTCGTCACGTTCGGTCATACCTCCGCAAGGGTACCTGCGCGGTCACATCGTGCGTCTGGGGCGGATCATGTTCCCCCCACGGGCTTCCGGAGGTGGTTGGTGCAATCAATCGGGTACCTGTTCCTTGCGTCGCCGTGGCAGGTGTCGTCGCAGAGCGGAGTCGCGCGGTCAGAATCGGGCCGGTCTTCTGCTGATGAGAACGACCGCGGCGCCAAAGCGTTATCCAGCGTGCGGCGCGGCAGGCAGGCTTGAGGGGGCGATCGGCGTTCGGTATACTCCGCCACCGGTCGACAGCGCACCACCTGTCGGTCGCGACCGTGGGTAGGTTGAGCAGGTGGTGAGCTCCGCTGACTGTAGATCAGCCGTCTTCGACTGTGGGGGTTCGATTCCCTCCCTGCCCACCAACTCGTCCGCCGGTCGTCGAGGGATCTGATACATAGGTTTGCCCAGGTAGTCCGATGGTTGCCCAGCATCGGATCTCTCGCGCACAATCGCGGCACGCCCACGTAGCTCAGTTGGCAGAGCACTTCCTTGGTAAGGAAGAGGTCTCCGGTTCGAGCCCGGACGTGGGCTCCACCTCTCGCAGGTGGCCAGTTCGGCTTGTCGTGTGCAGGAGGCTTGACCAGCGGTGAATCCCAACGTCGTGTTGCCGTTTCTCTCGTCGCTCTTCTCGTTCGCCTTCGCCGCGATGGTGGGCGACCAGTGGCTGCGGCGCAGACAGCCTTACCAGCTCGTCTGGACGATCGGGCTGCTGTGGTACGGGATCTCTGCCGGCACCGAATTTATCGGGGGTGCCTGGGGCTGGAACGAGCCGCTCTACCGGGTCTGGTACCTCATCGGCGCCGTGTACGTGGCCGGCTGGCTCGGGCTCGGCACCGTCTACCTCCTGGCGCGCACGCGCTTCGGGTATGCGTTCGCCGTTTCGTTGCTGCTGGCCGGTCTCTTCACGATGCTCAGCCAGGCCAAGTACCACTACGCTGCGTCAGGGCCGGCACCCTACATCTATTTCGGCGTGGCGATCGTGGTGGCGATCGCGATCACGGTGATGGCGTTCCGCCGGGACGACCGCTGGGCCACCCTCGCCGCGTTCGTGATCGTGGGCGGCAGCCTGGTCGGGGCCGTCATGGCCTTCACCGCACAGCTGGCGCCACCGGGTTTCTCGGTCGACCCACAGACCCTCATCCCGACCGGCGAGAAGATGCCCGGCTACCTGCGATTGCTCACGCCGTTCTTCAACGTCACCGGCGCGTTCGCGCTCGGTCTCGGCGCCCTGTACAGCGCGTACACCTTCATGGACAAGCGGAGGGTGATCCGCTATTCGCTGCGCACCGACCAGGGTCTGCTGAGCTTTGCGCTGAACGTCCTTCTCGCGCCGATCGCCATCACCGTCAACTTCCTCGCCTCGCTTCCCGGAGCCATTGCCGATCTGGTCCGCGGGCGCCTGTCGAGCCGCGTGCCAGCCACCATCCTGATCGCGGTCGGCGCGACGATCCCGGCCTTCACCAGCGGGGCGAACCGATTTGGCGCCACCAGCGCCTTCTTTGTCGGCGAGCTACTGGGCATCCTCTTCCTGTTTGCCGGCTTCCTGGTGAGCATCGAGGTCTTCAGCGACATCCGGCTGCCATTCACCCGGATCGTGCTCGCGCGACGTCCGAGCGAGGGGGGCGTCGTTGACAGTCCCACGCCGCCAGCCTAGAATCATTGGGCTTTCCCCTGGTGACCGGCCCTAGTTAAGTGTGGGCGGCGACGGGAGATTGACGAGGACATCGCACCGTGGCCAAGGCCGAAAATCGTCCCGTAATCGCGTTGGCGTGCACCACTTGCAAGGAGCGCACCTACAGCACGCGGAAGAACAAGAGGAACGACCCGGGACGGATGGAGCTGAATAAGTTCTGTCCCCGCTGTCGGCAGCACACGCTGCACCGTGAGACAAAGTAGGGCGGAGCCGAGCCGTAGGGGTGTAGCTCAACTGGTAGAGCACTGGTCTCCAAAACCAGCGGTTGCAGGTTCGAGTCCTGTCGCCCCTGCCAGCCCCGCCGGGGCAACCGATCAAGATCGAATTCGCGTCGCAGGAGCTAGCTGAAGCCATCGTGTTCCGCAACCTACGCCAGTACCTGGTCGAGGCCTGGTCCGAGCTGAAGAAGGTCTCCTGGCCACCCCTTCAGACCGTGAGAAACCTGACCCTGATCGTCATCGCCGTGTCGGTGGCGGTGGGTGTCTACATCGCGGTGCTCGACGGCGTCCTGCACGCCGCCGTGGGACAGGTGCTCCAATGAGCAAGGATCTCCAGCGCGAAAGCGAAGCCCACCAGGCGGCGCGCCTCTCGCGAGAGGCCCCCCAGCCCGACGACGCGTATGCGGCCGAGCGGACCAGCAAGCAGTGGTATGTGATCCACACCTACTCCGGCTACGAGAACAAGGTCAAGGCCAACCTCGAGCATCGCATCGAGTCGATGGGCGTGGAGGACCAGATCTTCCAGGTCCTGGTGCCGATGGAGGAAGAGATCGAGATCAAGAACGGGCAGCGGCAGACCGTCAACAAGAAGGTCTTCCCCGGCTACGTCCTGGTCGAGATGGTGATGACAGATGAGTCCTGGTATGTCGTGCGCAACACGCCAGGCGTCACCAGCTTCGTCGGGTCGGGCAACCGGCCGACCCCGCTGATGGAGAGCGAGGTCAAGAAGATCCTCAAGCAGATGGGGGTCGAGGCGCCGAAGTTCAAGCTCCAGTTCAGCAAGGGACAGAGCGTCCGGGTCAAGGATGGCCCGTTCGCCGAGTTCATCGGCACCGTTGACGAGGTGAACCCCGAGCGCAACAAGGTGAAGGTGCTGGTCAGCATCTTCGGCCGGGAGACGCCGGTCGAGCTCGACTTTCTCCAGATCGACAAGCTGTAGAGAGGGAGGGGCGCAACCCGCCCCGCTTGGACCTCGGAGGTATCTGAATGGCAAAGAAGATTCGCACCATCATCAAGGTGCAGGCACCCGCGGGGAAGGCCACCGCAGCGCCGCCGGTCGGTCCCGCGCTCGGCCAGCACGGCATCAACATCATGGAGTTCATCAAGGCCTTCAACGAGCGCACTGCCAGCCTCTCCGGCTACGTGGTGCCGGCCGAGATCACGGTCTTCGAGGACCGATCCTTCACGTTCGTCACCAAGGCGCCCTTGGCGGCAGCACTGCTCAAGCGGGCGGCCGGCGTTGAGAGCGGGTCCGCCCAGCCGAATCGCGACAAGGTCGGCAAGGTCAACAAGGTTCAACTGCGCGAGATCGCCGAAGCCAAGATGGCCGACATGAATGCCAACGACGTCGATCACGCCATGCTGATCATCGCCGGCACCGCGCGCAGCATGGGCATCGAGGTGACCGACTGATGCCACACGGCAAGAAATACCTCGACGCGGTGAAGTTGATCGAGCCCGACCGTCGCTACACCGTGGGGGAGGCCTGCGAGCTGCTGCCCCGCGTGTCGATCGGGAAGTTCGACGCGACTGTTGAAGCGCATCTGCGGCTCGGTGTCGACCCGCGGCATGCCGATCAGCTGGTGCGAGGCACCGTCGTGCTGCCCCACGGCACCGGGCGCAGCAGTCGGGTGATCGTCTTCGCCCAGGGTGAGAAGGCCCAGGAGGCGCTGCGCGCCGGAGCCGACGAGGTGGGCGGCGACGATATCGTCAAGAAGATCGACGGGGGCTGGTTTGAATTCGACGTGGCGATCGCCACCCCGGACATGATGGGCACGGTCGGCCGCCTCGGGAAGAAGCTGGGGCCGCGCGGCCTCATGCCGAACCCGAAGTCGGGGACCGTGACCTTTGACATCGAGCGAGCCGTCAGCGAGATCAAGTCGGGCCGGATCGAGTTCAAGGTCGACCGCGCCGGCATCGTGCACGCGCCTGTCGGACGGGTCAGCTTCACCGCCGAGCAGCTGGCGGCCAACGTGAATGCGCTGGTCGACGCCATCAACCGGGCCAAGCCGACCGGCGCCAAGGGCACCTACATGCGTACGCTGACCCTGGCCCCCACCATGGGCCCAGGGCTCCATATCGATATCCCATCCGCGCTCGCTTCGGCGAGCGCTTAGGGAGGGCCGGCCAGGACACGAATTCGCGGACAGCCGAAGAGACGCCACAGACAGCGCTGTGTCCCGGGTGGAATCCCCGGGCCAATCGCCGGCCAGCGAGCCGGCGGCACGCCGAGGCAGTGAGGATGACCGTGAAGGTCCTCGTGCCGATGGTGTGCGCGAGGACCGTTTTCATGCCAAGGAGGTATGTCAGAAACACCAATGCCAACCGATGCCAAGCGCCAGGCGATCGCCGAGCTCGCGGACTTGATCCGCAGCAGCACGGCGATGGCCGTGGCCGATTACCGTGGACTGAAGGTCTCCGAGATCCAGTCGGTCCGAAGGACCCTGCGCGCCAGCGGCGTGCAGCTGCACGTCGCCAAAAATCGCCTGTTGAAGATCGCCGCCGACGAAGCGGACCGTTCCGAGCTCAAGCCGATGCTCGCCGGTCCGACCGCGCTGGCCACGATCAGCGGTGACGAGGTCGCCCTGGCGAAGGCGCTGATCGAGGCCTTCCGGCCGTATAGCAAAGTGGTCTCCCTGCGGGGCGGCCTGCTGGGATCGGTGGCGATCGACGCTGCCGGCCTCCAGCGACTGGCAACCCTGCCGAGCCGCGACGTGCTGCTCGGCAAGCTCGCCGGCGGCATGGTCGCCCCGATCTCGGGGATGGCCGCAGTGCTGGCGGCGAATCTACGAAACCTCGTCGGCGTCCTGAGCGCAGTGGCCGACCAGAAGCGTGCAAGCGAGGGCGGCTCGGCCGCCTGACGAGACGAACGGAGAAGGATTCACATGGCAAAGACCCTGACAAAGGACCAGATCCTCGAGGCCTTCGACGGCATGACCGTCCTGGAGCTGTCGGAGCTGGTCAAGGCCTTCGAAGAGCGTTACGGCGTCACCGCCGCTGCGCCAATGGCGATGGCCGCTGCAGCTCCGGCGGGCGGTGGCGACGCACCGGCCGCCGCGGTCGAGGAGCAGACCGAGTTCGACGCGGTGCTGACCGAGGTCGGCCCGAACAAGATCCTGGTCATCAAGGCGGTCCGTGAGCTGACCGGCCTTGGCCTCAAGGAGGCCAAGGACCTCGTTGACGCTGCCCCCAAGGCGGTAAAGGAAGGCGTCACCAAGGAAGAAGCGGAGCAGGTCAAGGAGAAGATGGCGGAAGCTGGAGCCACCGCCGAGATCCGCTGAGGCGACCGGAGAATCACCG
>JANMPX010000276.1:0-5400 GCA_031370085.1 Chloroflexota bacterium
TAAGACCGCAGCGAGACTAGCTGTTTGATAGGCCGCACGTGTAAGCGCAGTAATGCGTTCAGCTAAGCGGTACTAATGGTCGAGGGCTTGACCTAATTTCACGCGTCTAGCACGTTGCTGGATCGCGTTCGGAAGCCGGCAGCGGCCGGCTCCGCGACGATTCGATGGCTTCCAGTCCATGGTTCGCTGACCGTCCTTGACGGTGGGTCGCGCCAATTGAAGATTTATCCCGGTGACGCTAGCGGAGAGGATCCACCCGTTCCCATCCCGAACACGGAAGTTAAGCTCTCCAGCGCCGAAGATACTTGGGGGGCAACTCCCTGGGAAAATAGTTCGTCGCCGGGATAATTCATTTTCTCGCCCCCCGTCCTGGGCCCGGGTCAGATCGGTCGCACCGCTGTATCCTCGGGCGGTGGAGCGCATCTGTCCGTTGCTGGCCCTTGCCGACGACCGTCGAACCGTGGTCGACGGCTATGACGCCGAGCACGTGTGCCTTGCACTCGATCCGCCTGGCCCGCTGGAGCGTCCGCGCCAGGTGCAGCTGTGCCTGACCGAGGCCCACATTCGATGCGAGCGCCTGGTCGCCGTGCGAGGGCGGCCGGGGCCGGCACGCGGTGCGGTGGGTGTTCCACCGGATCTGGCCTTTGCATCCACCCGGCTGATGATGGAGCCGGAGCCAGCCTGGCGCAGCCTCGCGACCGGAAGGTCGGGACGGCGACGCCGGCTGGTAGTGATAGGCGGGCTCGGGGTGGTGACGGCGGCGGCCGTGGCCATCGCAGGCGCGAGCGGCCTGTTTGTTGGAAACCCGGATCCCGGCGCCGGTTCGGCAACGCCCAGCCCCTCGGTCGAGCTGTCCCCCGGCGTGAGCGCGAGCGCGCCGACCAGCGCAGTGCCATCGCCACCCGCCTCTGCTGCGGTGACGCCGACGCCCGCCGGAAGCGTCAGGTCTTCGCCGCAGACCTACGTGGTCCAGTCCGGCGACACCCTATCGGTGCTGGCGGCCCGATTCGGCGTGACAGTGAGTGCAATTCGGGCGGCCAACGGGTTGACGAGCGACACGATCAACATCGGCCAGGTGCTCATCATCCCCTGATCGGGGGTCCCTCCAGACTCCTAGGTCGCAAACGGCGGCTGGCATGTCCGGCAGAAGGTCGTCACTTCGTCGCCGCCGATCTGACGCAGGGGTTTGCCGCAGCGCGGGCACGGGTCGCCGCCGTGCAGGTGAACCTGCAGGATCTCGCGGTGCTGGGTCTGAATCTCAGGTGGGACCAATTCTCGGAGTCGTCCGATCGCGTTACTCAGCACCGATCGCATGCTGACATACAGCCGATCGATCTCCTCGGCGGTCAGGGTGCTCCGACGCCGCAGGGGCGCCAGGCGCGCCGTCCACAGGATCTCATCGCTGTAGGCGTTGCCGATGCCGGCCACAAAGCGGCTGTTGCGCAGCAGAGACTTCAGTTCGCCGGGGTGACGACGGATCCGCTCGCGGAAGCGTTCGAGCGTGAGCTCCGGGTCATCGGCATCCGGACCCATCTCCGTCCAGCCGGGAATCGCGTCCAGCCCGTGCGGCTCGACCAGGTAGAGCTTGCCCAGCATCTCGCGGTCGACATAGCGCAGCTCGCTGCCATCCTCGAACAAGAGGCGCAGACCGGTGCGCGCCCGGACCCTGGCGGCCTGGTCATCGAGCAACCAGAATCGTCCGGCAAGCATCGGGTTGGCTGCCAGGACTCGCCGGTCTCGCCTGCCCCTGGCAAAGGGAAGAAGCAGGAATTTGCCGCGCCGCGTGGCTGCTCCCGCGGTCATCCCGACCAGCGTGGCGACCTCCTGGGGGGTGGCTCGCAAGAAAATCGGCGCGGGCACCTCCACGCCGACGATTCGCTTGCCGCCGATACGGGCGGCGAGCTCCTCAGCCACCACGGTCAGGTCGGGCAACTCAGGCATCGGGTGGCCATTGGAGCGTGTGGTATGCTCCGCGGGCTCTGGACAAGACAACCGCATAGTCGTGCGCGGATGTGCGCCGTTCCCATTGGCTGTTACCGAGGAGCACCCGAGTCGTCTGATCGACCATGAAGGCAGCTTCGAATTGACCCAGCTGTTGAACGAAACGCCCTCCGCCTGCGGAGGGCGTTGTGCTTGCCGGGGACTTCACATGCAGGAGCGTACACGCACTTGACCGACGAAACGAATCAGCTCGAGCCCGTGGCCGAGGACCCCACCTCGATCACGGTGGAGGCCGAGACGGAGACCGCTGAACCGATGGTTTCCGCCGAGCCCCAGCCCGAGGCAGAGGCTGTGGCAGAGCCGATCGCGGTGTCCGCCGAGCCCGAGCCCGAGGCTGTGGCAGAGCCTGCAGCGATCGCGGTGGAGGCCCCCGAGGAGCGGTCGGAGCCGATGACCATGGCCGAGCTGCTCGATGACCCCTCAAACGAGGTCAAGAGCCTTAAGCACGGAGACGTGGTCGAGGGCACCGTGGTGCGCATCGACCCCGACGAGATTCTGGTCGACTTCGGCGGCAAGAGCGAGGGAGTCGTTTCCAACCGTGAGCTGATGAGCCGCCGCGGCCCGCGCGATGGCGACGAGGCTCGCCCCGACCTGAAGGTCGGCGACGAGGTCCTCGTCTACGTTCTGCAGCCCGAATCGCCGGAAGGACACGCCGTCCTGTCGCTTCGCCGCGCCGGCCTGGAGCGCAAGTGGCGTGCCATGCAGGAGCGCTTCGATGCCGGAGAGATCGTCGACGCGCGGGTGATCGACCACAACAAGGGCGGCCTCATCGTCGACCTTGGAGTACGCGGCTTTGTGCCGATCAGCCAGATCGTGGACTTCCCGCGCCGCCCGCGCGACGAGCAGCCACGCGACGCCGCCCAGGAGATTGCCGAGAAGCTGCAGCCGTTTGTCGGGCGCACCCTTCGCCTCAAGATCCTCGAGGTCAACCGCAAGGCCAATCGGCTGATCCTCTCGGAGAAGGTCGCTCTCTATGAGGAGCGCCGCGAGAAGCGCGACGAGCTGTTCAGCAGTCTCCAGGTCGGGCAGAAGGTGCAGGGCACCGTTCGCAGCATCGCCCCGTTCGGCGTCTTCATCGACCTTGGCGGGATCGATGGCCTCGTCCACAAGAGCGAGCTCTCGTGGAACAAGGTCAACAACCCGGAGACCGCCTACGCGATCGGCGACGAGGTCGAAGCCGAGGTGATCGACATCAACCACGAGCGAGGCCGCATCAGCCTCTCGATTCGGCGGCTGCAGCCCGATCCATGGCAAGAGTCGGTGGCGAAGTACACGATCGGCGATGTCATTGCCGGCACCGTCACGAAGCTCGTCAACTTCGGCGCCTTCGTGCGCGTGGAGGAGGGGCTCGAGGGACTGATCCACATCAGCGAGCTCTCCAACCAGCGTGTGGCTCACCCCGGTGACGTGGTGAAGGAAGGCGACGAGCTCAAGCTGAAGATCATCAGCCTCGACTCCGAGCGCCATCGCCTTGGCCTCTCGCTGAAGCAGGCGGAGGAACGACCCGCCGTAGCGCTGGCTCCAGCCACTCCTGCACCGCAGTTCGAGGACCGGCCTCCTCGCCGCGAGCGTCGCGATCGTCGCGAGCGGGAGTATCGACCCGAGGATGCCATCAGCGAGCCCGATGAAGGGATCGACAACACGATGGCGGCGGCGTTCGCCGAATCGGGGCTGCTCGACCAGTTCCGGGCCGCACAGGCTGAGCCGGTCGCCGAAGCCGAGCCGCTTGCCGAAGCCGAGCCGATGGCTGAGCCTGAGCCCGAGCCGGTTGCTGAAGCCGAGCCGATGGCTGAGCCGGAGCCCGAGCCGGAGCCCGAAGCCGAGCCGATGGCTGAGCCTGAGCCCGAGCCGGTTGCCGAAGCCGAGCCGATGGCTGAGCCTGAGCCTGAGCCCGAGCCCGAGCCAGAGTTGGTCGCAGAGGCTGAGCCCGAAGCCTGATTCGCCGCTCCCCGGTCGATCTGCGCTGGCGACGTTCGCGCGGAGATGAGCCTTTCTCACCGCACATGACCTAGTACCTATTGAAGGCGCCGCCCGGCGGTGGTGCCGTACACTCAGGCGAATCACGCTGGGACGCGACATGGACCGCTTCGACAAATTCACGGACAGGGCACGCAAGGTGCTGACCCTTGCCCAGGATGAGGCGCAGCGCTTCAACCACAACTACATCGGCACCGAGCATCTGCTGCTCGGGCTCGTGCGCGAAGGCGAAGGCGTCGCGGCCCGCGTCCTCGAGAACATGAACGTCGAGCTCTCCAAGGTTCGGACCGCGGTCGAGTTCATCATCGGGCGGGGAGATCGCCCGGTCGTCGGGGAGGTGGGTCTCACGCCGCGCGCCAAGCGGGTGATCGAGCTTGCCATCGACGAGGCCCGGCGGCTGGGGCACAACTACATCGGCACCGAGCACCTGCTGCTCGGGCTGGTGCGCGAGGGCGAGGGGATCGCCGCGGGCGTCCTCGAGAGCCTGGGCGTCAACTTGGACAAGGTCCGCCACCAGGTGATCCATGTCCTCTCGCAGAGCACCAGCACCGCGCCGGCCCAGGAGACCAAGCGACCCTCCAAGACGCCGACCCTCGACCAGCTCGGAATCAACCTCACCGAGGCCGCCCGCGCGGGCAAGCTTGATCCGGTGATCGGGCGCGAGAAGGAGATCGAGCGGGTCATTCAGATCCTGTCGCGCCGCACCAAGAACAACCCTGCCCTGATCGGCGAGCCCGGAGTGGGCAAGACGGCCATCGCCGAAGGTCTCGCTCACCGGATCGTGAGCGGTGACGTTCCTGACACGCTCATCGACAAGCGGGTGCTGACCCTTGACATCGGCTCACTGGTGGCGGGCACCAAGTACCGAGGCGAGTTCGAGGAGCGGCTGAAGAAGATCATCGAGGAGCTGCGCAGCAGCTCCGACTCCGTCCTGTTTATCGACGAGCTGCACACCCTCGTCGGCGCCGGGGCCGCCGAAGGAGCGATCGACGCGGCGAACATCCTCAAGCCGCCGCTGGCCCGCGGAGAGCTGCAGTGCATCGGCGCCACGACCCTGGACGAGTACCGCAAGTACATCGAGAAGGATGCCGCGCTCGAGCGACGCTTCCAGCCGGTGATGGTCGAGGAGCCGACCGTCGATCAGGCGATCGCCATCCTGTTTGGGATCCGGTCCCGCTACGAGGACCACCACCACGTCAAGATCTGCGACGAGGCCGTCCACGCCGCGGTGGACCTGTCCGTGCGCTACGTGGCTGATCGAGCCCTTCCCGACAAGGCGATCGACCTGATGGACGAGGCCGGCTCGCGGGTGCGGCTGCGCAAGGCATCTGCGCCGCCGAGTGACAAGGAAGCGCAGCGCGATCTCGAGGAGGTCACTCGCCAAAAGGACGAGGCGATCGCCGGACAGGACTACGAGGCCGC
>JANMPX010000301.1:0-12722 GCA_031370085.1 Chloroflexota bacterium
GCAAGGCGCCGCGAGTTCACGAAGACCAGCGTCGACCGATGCGCCCGGATCAGCTCCAGCAGGCGGGGATGGACCGATGGCCAGATCGAGTGGCGCTCCTCCGGACGGGCGTCATCGGCGGCGTCATCGGCGAGGTTGGCCATATCCTCGACCGGCACGATCACCTCGAGCTCGAGCGGCTTGCGCGACCCCGCATCGGCGATCTCGACCGATCTGCCCACGCCGCCAAGGAAGTCCGCGATGGCCGAGAGCGGGCGCTGTGTCGCGGACAGCCCGATCCGCTGCGGCTCCGCGGCGGTCAGCGCGCAGAGTCGCTCCAGCGAGAGCGCCAGGTGGGAGCCGCGCTTGGTGCCGGCCAGGGCATGGACCTCGTCGATGATCACGTATTCGACGCCGCGCAGCGCCTCCCGGGCCTGGCTGGTGAGCAGCAGATACAGGCTCTCGGGGGTCGTGACCAGGATCTCGTGGGGATCTTTGGCGAGCTGACGCCTTGCCTCGGCCGGCGTATCGCCGGTCCGAGACGCGACGCGCACGTCGGGAAGTTGGATGCTCAACTGCTCAGCGGTACGCCGAATGCCTCCCAGCGGCGCCCTGAGGTTGCGCTCGACGTCGTAGGTCAGAGCCTTGAGGGGCGACACGTACAGGACCCGCAGACGCCGATCGCGTGGCCGGGGCGCCCCATCCGCGAAAAGGCGATCCAGGCACCACAGGAAGGCGGCCAGCGTCTTGCCGCTCCCCGTGGGCGCGTGCAGCAGGGTGTGCCGACCGGCAGAGATCGGCTTCCAGCCGAGGATCTGCGCCCGGGTCGGGGCGGCGAACGACTCGCTGAACCAGGCGCGGGTGGGAGCGGAGAAGGGGGCCAGGGGATCGGTCCGGGACACGGCTGAGTCAGTCTAGCTGCGGACCGGGAGCCTAGACTGGGTGGGTGACGGCCTGCCTGACGTGCGGCTTCGCGATCGAAGGCGCGTCCAAGTTCTGCCCCCAGTGCGGTACCCCGGTGGCCGCATCAACCTCGCACGAGCAGCGGAAGACCGTCACGGTTCTGTTCTGCGATCTGACCGGCTCGACCGCGCTCGGCGAGCGTCTCGACCCCGAACGACTGCGGGCGCTGCTGGCGCGTTACTTCGACCGCATGAAGACCATTGTCGAGCGCCACGGCGGCACTGTCGAGAAGTTCATCGGCGATGCAGTGATGGCCGTCTTCGGCATCCCGCTGCTGCACGAGGACGACGCGCTGCGCGCTGTGCGAGCGGCCGTCGAGATGCGCGATGCCATTCCGGAGCTGGGGCTCCAGGGCCGAATCGGGGTCATGACCGGCGAGGTGGTGACCGGGACGGCGGAGCGCCTGGCAACCGGTGATCCGGTCAACGTGGCGGCCCGCCTGGAGGCGGCGGCCCAGCCGGGCGAAGTGCTCATCGGCGAGCCGACCCTCGCTCTGGTCCACCAGGCCGTCGAGGTCGGGCCGGTCCGCATGCTCGAACTGAAAGGCAAGACCCTGCCGGTGCCGGCCTATGAGCTGCTGAGCGCAGGGGGTGCCCCTGAACGGCGGCATGCCGAGCGATTCGTGGGGCGCCGACGCGAGCTGGGCTTGATCCACGAGGCGTGGCAGCGGGTTCTGGCCGGGCCGCGCTGCGAACTGGTGACCATCATCGGCGACGCGGGCGTCGGCAAGTCGCGGTTGGTCGCGGAGGTGGTGGCTTCGCTGGATGCAAGGGTGGTCCGTGGCCGCTGCCTCCCCTACGGCGAGGGGATCACCTACACGTCCGTCATCGAGGTCGTCAAGCAGCTCGACCGGCTGCCCCCCGACCCGAGCGCCACGGCCGCCATCCGCTCGCTCCTCGGCGAGAGCGACGCGGCGACGTCGGCGGACGAGATCGCCTGGGCGGTGCGCAAGACCCTGGAGCACGCGGCGGCGGAGCGTCCATTGGTTGCCGTTTTCGATGACATCCAGTGGGGCGAGGAGACGTTCCGCGACCTGATCGAGCATGTCGCGCTCCTCTCCTCGGGCGCGCCGATCCTGCTGCTCTGCCTGGCCCGGCCGGAACTCACCGAGGCTCGTCCGAGCTGGCCGGTGACTGTTCGACTCGAGCCGCTCGGCGACGAGGAGGTCACGAGCCTGATCGCGGAGCGCATTCCGGCCGAGCTCCGCGAGCGGATCACGCGGGCGGCGGGCGGCAACCCGCTGTACGTGGAGGAGATGCTGGCCATGGCCAGTGAAACGGTTGGCGAGATCCTGGTGCCCCCCACCCTCCAGGCCCTGCTGGCGGCGCGTCTGGACCAGCTGGAGACCGCCGAGCGCGGCGTCCTCGAGCGGGGTGCGGTCGAGGGCGAGGTCTTCCATCGCGGCGCGGTGCAGGCGCTCGCCCCCAACGAGACGCAGATCACGCCGCGCCTGGCGGCACTGGTGCGCAAGGAACTGATCAGGCCCGATCGATCCCAGCTCGTCGGCGAGGATGGCTTTCGCTTCCGCCATCTGCTGATCCGCGACGCCGCCTACGAAGCGCTGCCGAAGGCCGTGCGGGCCGACCTGCATGCGCGCTTCGCGAGCTGGCTGGAGCAGCATGGCAGTGAGCTCGTCGAGTTGGATGAGATCCTCGGTTACCACTTCGAGCGCGCCTGCCGTTACCGCGAGGAGTTAGGACTCCCCGAGGATCTGGGGCTGGCCGGGGCGGCGCGGCGCCGGCTGACCGCCGGCGGTCAGCGCGCCAACAGCCGGTCTGACTGGAATGCGGCCGCGAGCCTGTTCGAGCGCGCAGCCGCATTCGTACCCGCGGCAGAGGTCGACCTCGCCCTCGAGATCGAGCTCTGCGATGCCCTGTTCTGGGCGGGTCGGGGCATCGATGCCGTCCGGCGAGCGGACTCCCTGGCCGAGCGGGCCGCGACGGCGGGCGATCATCTTGCCGAATTGACCGGAAGGATCCAGGGGAGCCAGCTCCGCACCTATTTCGAGCCCGAGGGCGCAACCGACAAGCTGGCCGCTCTGCTCGAGCAGGCGCTGCCCGTTTTCGAGGCCGCCGGCGACCCGGTGGCGCTTTATGTCGGCTACGCGGCACTCGGGCAGGCGGCAAACATGCGCGGACAGATGGACGCAGCAATGGATGCCTACGAGCGGGCCGCCGCTCATGCCCAGAAGGGGGGCCTGCCGGAGCAGTTCTTGGGATGGCGAGCCACCTACCGTTTCTTCGGCACCACCCCGGTCGCGGAGGTGCTCGCCTGGCTCGACGAGCAGGAGCCACGAGCGGGCCGAAACTACTGGCTCCGTACCAACCGGGGCGAGGCGCTGGCCATGCTCGGCCGCTTCGACGAAGCGCGTGCCATTCTTGCCGAAGCGCGCACTGAGCTGGCTGAACGCGGCGCAGGAATCCCGCTGGCGTCCATCACCGGCATGGGTTCCGTTGGTGTCGAACTTCTGGCCGGCGATCCAGCCGCTGCGGCCAAGTTCGGAGCCGAAGGATGCGCCTTGTTCAACCAGCTGGGGGAACAGGCCCAACTCTCCACTGCCGCCGGGCTGCTGGGGCAAGCTTTCTATGCGCTCGACCGGCTCGAGGACGCGGACGTGTCGGCCGGCCGCGCCGTGGAACTCGGCGCGAGTGACGACGCGTACACGCAGATGCTATGGCGGCAGGTGAGGGCCAAGGTGCTGGCGCGCCGCGGCCAGCACGCGGCGGCCGAGAGCCTGGCCCGCGAGGCCGTAGACATATCTGAGAGGACGCAGATGCTCGACATGCAAGGCAACGTATATGCGGACCTCGCCGAGGTGCTGTCTCTTGCGGGTCGACGGCACGAAGCCGCTGCCGCGCTTCGCGAGGCACTCCAGCGCTTTGAGCGAAAGGGCAATCTGGTCTCCGCGGCGCAAACCCGAACCCGTATTGTCGAGAACGCTGGCTGACTGCGGACCAGACGTGGCGCAGTGCGACGGATCGTCTACACTTCGTTGCATGAGCAACTACATGGCAGTCAACCAAGCGGCAGACGAGCAGGTCCGGAGCGCCCTGGCCCGAGGTCACACCATCGACATCACCACCACCGGGCGCCGCAGTGGCCTTCCGCGGCGGATCGAAACGGTCTTCCACAACATTGACGGGCGAATCGTGCTGAGCGGCATGCCCGGTCGGCGGAGCTGGTATGCAAACTTGCTGGCCGATCCCCGCCTGACCTTCCATCTCAAGAAGACAGTCCAGGCTGACCTTCCCGCAGTGGCTCGCCCGGTCATCGAACCGAAGGAGCGCCGTGCGTTGATGGAGCGCGTGGCTGCCAACTGGGGCCGCACCGATCTCGAGACGATGATGGTGCACAGCCCGCTGGTCGAAGTCACTTTCCCGGAGGGGGCCGCCGCCTAGCTGCGGGACGCATGCGAAACGGGGCCGTCTCCTTGCGGAAACGACCCCGTTTGCCGGCGCAGCGGCTCCGAGCCACCGCTGGGCCGATCGGCCACTGTCAGTTCAGGGGATCGCCGTCCCCTGACTGGAAGAGCCCCAGGGCTCCGCGGCCGACGAAGTTGAAGGCATGGGTGACCATCGGGTAGAGACCGTCCTCGGCGGTCTGGAACTCGATGATGGCCCCCTGTGCCGGAGCGAGGTCAACGGCCTGGGAACCCCAGTTCCCGTCGTTGAGCCGCTTCAGCCAGATGCCCTCCTTGATCACGGTGTCGAAGATCGTCCCGACGATGTGGAACGACGAATCGATGTTCGGTCCGGCGTTGAGGAAGAAGATCCGGACCCGCTCACCCGTCCCGACCTTGATCGGGTTGTCCTTGTACTGGTTGGCCACGCCGTTGAACATCACGAAGTCGGGGGCCGGGTTGCCCGACGCGGCCTTGGCCAGGTCGGTCGGCTGCCCCTGCGCGCCGAGGTACCACTCGGACTGGACGACAGCGAACTCCTTGTCCACCTTCGGGAGCCCCGCCGCCGGCTCGACGATCACCATGCCGTACATCCCGTTGGCGATATGGTGCAGGGCGGGCGCGGTGCCGCAGTGGTACATCCACACCCCGGCGTACTCCGCCTTCCACTCGTAGAGCTTCTCCTCGCCCGGCTTGATCGAGGTCATCTCGTCATTCCAGGCGACCTGGCTGGCATGGAAGTCGATCGAGTGCGACAGCGCGCTGGTGGCCGGGTTCTTGAGGTGCACGCGGATGGTATCCCCCACCTTGACCCGGATCACCGGACCGGGGACGCTGCCGTTGAAGGTCCAGACCATCTGCGAGTAGCCCTTGGCCACCGTCATCAGCTTCTCTTCGACGGTCAGCGTGATGTCGTGGGTCTTGCCGGACAAGAGCTTCGGGGCGGTCGCATCGCGCGGCACGTAGGCCGGCGCGTTCGGGTCCTCCGCAACGCCGGTGCTGGGCGCGGGGCCACCGTGACTGTCCCCACTGGCCGATGGGGTCGCCCCGGCGACGGTCACGCTGCCGGTCATGCCGGCGACGTCGTGGCCGGGCACTGAGCATTTGAAGGTGGTCCCTCCGGCGGGGATGGTCACCGTTCCCGTGGCCTTCTGCCCTGCGTCGGCAACGATCTTGGTCCCGTCTGCGAAGGTGAGATCGTGTAGCAGGGCACCGGTATTGTTGAGCGTGACGGTGTAGACCCCGGCCGCGGCGACGTCCACCGTTTTCGGGTCGAATCCGAGGTCGAATGCCTTGATCTCGATGGTGCCGACCGGGGCGGAGCTGCCCGGGACGGAGCTGCCGGGCGTTGGCGATGGGGTCGCGCTGGCCGAAGCGTTCCCCTGTCCGGCGGCGATGGCGTAGATCAGCGTGAGCAGCAGTACGCTGGCCACGGCGGAGGCGTACAGGAAGATCCTGCCCATGATTTCCTTTCCTTGCGCCCTGCTCGGGGGGCGTATGTGGTCCGACCTGCGCATTGAGCCAGACGGCGCGCTGCGGGACCCGTGCCATTTGTCCTGTCCGTACCTGCGCGATGTCACATCGAGCGCAATGGGCGGCTAGGCTAGGCACTGATGATAGATCCGTGGCAGGCGCGCGCCGAGCGCGCCGAGGCGCACCTGGCTGCCCTGGATGCCGCAATCCGCGCCATCTCCGGCGTCCTCAGCCTGAACCGCGTGCTTCAGCTGATCGTCGATGCGGTCCGCGGCCTCGCCGATGCGCAGTACGCGGCGCTCGGGATCGCCGACGCCAACGGCCGCATCGAGCGCTTCCTGACGAGCGGCATCAGCTCGGTGGACCGGGAGCGGATCGGGGCCATGCCGGAGGGACACGGCCTGCTGGGTCTGATCATCCGGGAGGGCCAATCCTTCAGGATTCCGGATCTCGCGACCGATCCGAGGCGCCACGGGTTCCCGCCGCATCACCCCAACATGCATGCCTTCCTCGGGGTGCCGGTGACCTTCAGAGGCCAGCCGCTGGGCGACCTGTACCTGACCAATAAGCGCGACGCGGCGGAATTCACCGAGGACGACCAGCTCCTGGTGGAGCGGTTTGCCCTGCACGCCGGCCTGGCGATCCAGAACGCGAGGCTCAGCGAGCGGGTGCAGGCGCTGGCGGTGGTGGAGGAGCGCGAGCGGATCGGGCGCGACCTGCACGACGGGATCATCGGACGCATCTACGCGGTGGCCCTCTCGCTGGATGACATCCCGGAGATGGTGGCCAGCTCACCGGAGGCAGCCGCCGCGCGGGTGGACGGCGCGATCGACGCGCTCAACGCCACCATCGGAGAAATCCGCAATTTCATCTTTGGGCTGCGCCCGGGATCACAGGACGCGGGTGGGCTCACGGCAGCGCTCGAGACAC
Organism: Chloroflexota bacterium; assembly: GCA_031370085.1. GTDB lineage: Bacteria > Chloroflexota > Limnocylindria > QHBO01 > QHBO01 > CF-167. The sequence continues at coordinate 6,746 of JANMPX010000301.1, forward strand.
TGGCAGACGAGGTCCGGATGACCACCCCGGTCGACGTTGTCGTGGCGGGCGACAAGCTGCCGGTGGTTCCGGACGATGTCGCAGAGGAGCTGCTGAAGGTGGCACGCGAGGCGTTGAGCAACGCCGCACGACACTCCGGAGCCACAGCGGTGTCCGTCCAATTGAGCGCTTCTGACAGTCAGCTTCGCCTCGAGGTCAGCGATGACGGGCGCGGCTTTGACCCATCCGTGCCGATCTCAGCCGAGCATCACGGACTCGCCAACATGCGCCGTCGGGCAGAGCAGCTGCACGGCAGGCTCGAGGTTGCCAGCGGGAAGGGGCTCGGGACCCGTATCATCCTGTTGCTGCCGCTCGCTCGTTGAGCGCGTTGACGGCGATCGAGGGAATTGGCAGGGCATGAACGACGCCGCCGCACCGATACGACGGCCGCTACGACTCCTGGTGGTGGATGACCACGAGGTGGTCCGCGAAGGGCTGGTGGCGCTGCTCTCCCGGCGCGAGGACTTCCAGGTCGTGGCCGAGGCCGGCACCATGGCCGAGGCGCTCGCCGCGGCTCGCCGCTTCGAGCCGGACCTGGTGATCATGGACGTGCGCCTGCCCGATGGCTCCGGCATCGAGGCCTGCCGCGAGATCCGCGCCGAGCTGCCCGCCACCCGCGTGGTGATGCTGACCTCGTATCCCGACGAGGAGGCCGTGCTGTCCGCCATCCTCGCGGGTGCCAGCGGCTACCTGCTCAAGCAGGTGCGGGGCCGCGACCTGGTGAGCGCCCTCGAAGCGGTGGGGCGTGGTGACTCACTGCTGGACCCGGCCGTTACCGAGCGCGTCCTGGAGCGGGTGCGCCGGGTTGCCAACGGGGACGAGCGCGACGAGCTGTCCGACCTGACCGCTCAGGAGCGCAAGATCCTGCTGCTGGTCGCCGACGGCAAGACGAACAAGGAGATCGCCTCCGATGTCTTCCTGTCCGACAAGACGGTGAAGAACTACGTCAGCAGCATCCTCTCCAAGCTCAACCTGCAGCGCCGCGCGCAGGCGGCCGCCTTCGTCGCCAAGCGCCGGATGGGCGAGGATCGCTCCTAGCCCCTCCCCGATGCGCCCGAGGTGCGTATCACGGAAGTCGGTCTCTGCTCCGCGCGCAGGATGATGCCGACTGTCATGCGGCCGATTATCCCAGTGGCCCCGCGGCCGCCCGACGGTCGTCAGCGACGAGCGCCCAGGCCAGCAGCGCAAGCGAGACCAGCAGCGTGGCGCCCACCAGCCCCAGGCCGGCGCGATCGAGCCACCCTGGCCACCAGGCGCCGCCCACGACCATCAGCGTGCCTGCGTTCCAGGCAACCAGACGCGGCGCTGCCCAGCGACCAAGCGTCCTGCGCTGCGCGGCATGCCGGCCGGCGTCACCCGGCCCGACCGCGGGAAGCAGATGGCTCCAGGCGCCGACCAATGCCTGCAGTGCCCAACCGATGACGATCGGTCCAACGACCGCCACCAGCGACCAGCCGGCCGGATCGGCCCCGTGGCGAACGACGCCGAGCGCCAGGACCGCCGTACCAATCACGAACCATGCGATCGCCGCGGACAGGTGGCCGATCGTCAGGCGATGCCAGGCGAGATCGGTGGTCCATCTGCCGCGCCGTGACCAGGCGCCGGCGGCAACGACCAGCAGCGCCACGGCGCCGCCCGCCACCGACAGTGCCCCGGCCTGTGCCACCGGGGCCGAGCCGGTGATGTAGCCGACGGCCGTCAGCGGGGCGCCCAGCCCAACGCCGCCCAGCAGGCCGAGCAGGGCCGGGCGGGACCGGATCCGGGAGCCGACAACGGTGGGATACAGGTGGATCAGCGTTGCGGCCACGACCAGGGAGAGGAACCCGACGAGGTTGAGCCAGGCATGGGCCGGCTTGATCTCGATCCAGGCGCCGTCGACGGTCGCGACACCGCTGAGTCGCAGGATCGCCAGCGACACGGCGATCGCGCCATTGACCAGCGCCAGCCCGTAGGCGGCCTCCACGACCCCAAAGCGGCGCCCGAGCCCGGCCCGGGCGGGGATGAACGCCACCGCAGCGCTGACCAGGAGCCCTGCGAGGTAGGCGCCGGCACCGAAGACAGCTGCAACCTGCCATCCCAAGGGGTAAGCGAGGGTGACCACTGCGGCGCCTGAGGCCACCAGGACCAGGCCGGTCACGCGAACACGCCAGGACGCCGGACGGGCGCCCGCCAGCGATACGGTGAAATGCGGCAGCAGCGTGGCGATCGCCAGGCCGGCCCCCCCGGCCAGGGCAAGGTGCAACGACATCCAGGTGCCGCCGCCGAACCCGGTGAGTCGCGCGGCCGCAGCTGCGGCGAGAAAGGCGGCCGACCCGACCAGTCCGGACAGCACCACGCGGCGCTCGGGCCCTCGGTCGATCGACCCGCGGGCGGATCCGCCCCCCAGTGAGATCAGCTGCCGGACGGCCGGCGGTTGCGTTGCGCGGGTGGAATCACGTGGCGTGTCGGACATGAAACCAGGCGGGCTCCCGGCCCTATGCGGACCGGACAAGGCCGCGATAGACCTCCAGCGTCCGGTCCGCGATGGAGGTCCAGCTGAATTGCTCGATTGCGCGCCTTCGACCGGCGGCTCCCATTGACGCCCGACGCGCCGGATCGGCCATCAGCGAGTTGATGGCCGCCGCCAGCTCGCGCGCCAGGCGATCGGGATCGATGGGGCTCATCGGCTCGTCGGAGGAAAGCTCGACCGGCCCCAGCACCCCGGTCTCGCCGTCGACCACGACCTCGGGGATGCCGCCGACGGCCGTGGCCACCACCGCGCGACCGCAGGCCATGGCCTCCAGGTTGATGATCCCGAACGGCTCGTACACCGACGGGCAGACGAAGAGCGCCGCGTGGCTGTAGAGCTGTCGGATCGCCGGGCGGCTGAGCATCTCGGGGATCCAGATCACCGCACGGCCATCCCCTTGCGCATCGGCGACGCCGGCTGCGATCTCGGCGGTCAGCTCGTCCGTATCGGGCTGACCGGCAGCCAGCACCACCGCGATCCCCGGATCCAGGTGGCGGACCGCCTGCACCAGGTGCGTGATCCCCTTCTGGCGGGTGATACGGCCGACGAACAGGACATACGGGATCGCAGGATCGATCCGATGCGCGCGCAGCTGGTCGGTGGCCGGGTCCGGCCTGAAGAACGCGGTGTCGATCCCGTTGTGGATCACCTCTACCCGCTCGGGAGCGATGTCGAAGAGGCGCAGGACGTCGCGGCGCGTGTCCTGGCTGACCGCGATCACCGCATCGGCCATCTCCAGGGCGCTGCGCTCGACCCACGACGACAGGTCGTAGCCGCCGCCGAGCTGCTCGCGCTTCCACGGGCGCAGCGGCTCCAGCGAGTGAACGGTCACCACCAGCGGTATGCCGTATGCCTGCTTCACTAGGATCCCGGCGAGGTGGCTGTACCAGGTATGGCAGTGCACGAGGTCCGCGTCGGTGGGCTCGATGGCCATCGCCAGGTCGCGCGACAGCGCGTCCCAGGCGGGTCGCAACCGCTCGTCGGGCGGCATTGCGCCTGACGGGGCAGCGTAGCCGCGTACGCGCCAATCCTGCGCGGTCTCGTCCTGCTCTCCGAAGCAGCGCACCTCGAGCTCGATCCGGTCCCGCAGGGCGCGGGTCAGCTCGGCCACGTGGAAGCCCGCTCCGCCATAGACGTGGGGCGGGTACTCCCTGGTCAGGATGAGCGACTTCATGTCGGCTGCAGGGTACGCCGCGTGGCGTCGGGCATGCGCGATGGATACTCCCCTGTAGTATCCTGAGGGCCGATGAAGACCGCTCCCGCGACCCCCATGATCGAGCTCACCCTGCCGGTGGTGGGGATGACCTGTGCCTCGTGCGTGACCCGCATCGAACGGTTCCTCAATCGCGCCGATGGCGTGGCCGAGGCGACCGTCAACCTGGCCACCGAACGGGCGACCGTCCATTTCGACCCGAGCCGCATCGACCGCGCCGAGATCGTGTCGACGATCGAGGCCGCCGGCTACGAAGTGGCGCGTCAGGCCTCGGCCGACGCCTCGGCCGCCGAGCAGGCCGACACTGAAGAGCTTGCCCGTGCTGCTGACCGACGGGCGCTGCTGCGCGATGCGCTGGCCGCCACCGGCATCGGCCTGGCAATGATGGTCGCGGCGCTGTGGCCCGGCGGTCTGCCGTGGCCGATGGAACGCGTCAACGCGGCGATGCTGGCCCCGGCCACGATCGTGCAGTTCGTCTTCGGCCGGCGCTTCCTGGTTGCTGCGGCAAAGGGCCTGCGGCATGGCGACCTGACGATGGACACCCTCGTCTCGATGGGGACGCTGGCGGCCTACGGGTACTCGCTGGCCCTGACGATCGCCGGATCGGCGGCGGAGACCTACTTCGACAGCGCGGCGGTGATCATCGGCCTGGTCCTGCTGGGCCGATGGCTCGAGGCGCGTGCCAAGGGACAGGCGGCCGGCGCCATGAAGGCCCTGATGAAGCTCCGACCGACCACGGCGCGAGTGCTCCGTGACGGGAGCGAGGCGGACCTGCCGATCGACCAGGTGCGGGTTGGCGACCTGGTGCGCGTGCGACCCGGCGAGCGGGTGCCGGTCGACGGGATCATCATCGACGGCGGCTCGGCGGTCGATGAGTCGATGCTCACCGGGGAGTCGATCCCGGTCGAGAAGCGAGCCGGCGACACCGTGACCGGCGCCACCCTCAACGCGCAGGGCTCCTTCGTTCTGCGCGCCGAGCGGGTCGGAGGCGACACGACCCTGTCCCAGATCGTGCGTCTCGTGGAGCGGGCGCAGGGCTCGAAGGCGCCGATCCAGCGCGTGGCCGACGCCATCACGGCCCGCTTCGTACCGGTGGTCGTGGCCGCGGCCCTGGCGGCGTTCGTCGTCTGGATGCTGGTCGGACCCGAGCCGCGCATTCCGTTTGCCCTGTCTGCCGCGATCGCGGTGCTGATCATCGCCTGCCCCTGCGCCATGGGGCTGGCCACCCCGACGGCGATCATGGTCGGCACCGGCAAGGGGGCCGAAAACGGGATCCTGGTGCGCGACGGGGCTGCGCTGGAGCATGCCCAGCGGGTCACGACCGTGGTGCTCGACAAGACCGGCACCATCACTCGCGGCGAGCCGTCGGTAGTCGAGATTGTTCCGCTCGACGGCACGGACGAGGCCCTCCTGCTGCGATTGGCAGCCTCCGCCGAGGTCGGCAGCGAACACCCGCTGGCCGAGGCGGTCGTGCGGCTGGCCAGTGAGCGCGGGGAATCGCTTCTCCCAGCAACCAACTTCACCGCCATCCCGGGGGGCGGGGTGCAGGCCACGGTCGACGGTCAGCGCGTCGTGATCGGCAGCCAGCGCCTGCTGACCGAGACAGGGATTGACACTGCGCCGATCAGTGAGGCCGGCGAGGAGGCTGCGCGCGCGGGGCGCACCGCGGCGCTGGTGGCGGTCGACGGCCGCATGGCAGGCCTGCTGGCGATCGCCGACACGATCAAGCCCGAGTCGGCCGAGGCGATCCGTCGCATGCAAGGCGCCGGACTGCAGGTCTGGATGATCACCGGTGACCGCGCCGCGGTGGCCCACGCCATCGGCGCCCAGGTGGGGATCCCGCCCGACCGCGTCCTGGCCGAGGTGCGACCCGGGGAGAAGGCGGCCAAGGTAGCCGAGCTGCAGGCTGCCGGCGCACGCGTGGCGATGGTCGGCGACGGCATCAACGACGCGCCCGCGCTCGCACAGGCCGACCTCGGTATCGCCATCGGGACCGGCGCCGACGTTGCGCTGGAGGCGTCGGAGATCACCCTCGTCGGCGATGATCTGCGCTCCGTGCCGGCCGCGATCCGGCTCTCTCGCGCCACGATGCGCACTATCCGCCAGAACCTCGGCTGGGCGTTCGGCTACAACCTGCTGCTCATCCCGGTGGCAGCCGGGCTGCTCTATCCGCTCAACGGGTGGCTTCTCTCCCCTGCCCTGGCCGCTGGCGCCAT
>JANMPX010000013.1:0-12411 GCA_031370085.1 Chloroflexota bacterium
ACGGCTCCCTCGGCAAGGTTCAGCTTGTGGCCGAACCATTCGATCCCGTTGGTGAACAGCTCTGCCCCCAACAGGATGAGCGCGAGCGCTCCGAGCAGGAAGAGGATGTCCACGACCGTCAGCCTCCGATGTTTGCGGCCGTCGCGGCGCGTGCCAGAGCGCAGGCTAGGGGCGCAGGTGCTCCGGTGCGTACGGCAGGAGCGCCACCTGGCGAGCGCGCTTGAGCGCCACGGTCAGCATGCGCTGGTGGCGCGCGCAGGTTCCCGTCTTGCGGCGCGGCTCGATCTTCGCACGCTCGGACAGATAGCGGCGGAGGCGGTTGACCTCCTTGTAGTCGATCGATTCGGCCTTGTCGACGCAGAAGTTGCAGACCTTCCGACGTCGTCGGTCGCGATAGTAGTCCGCCGTCTCGCGGCGGGAGCGTGGGCTTGCCATGCTTCGTTCGGTTCCCTACCTGTGCTGCGGGGTCAAAATGGAATGTCGTCGACATCGATTGCCTCGACATCGGGAGATGCCTTTGGCACATCAGCGCCACGCGGCCGGGCCGTCGCCGGTGGGGCGTCCATGCCGTCGCCGAAACTGCCGCTGAAGCCGCCGGCCTCGTTGGGATCGCGACGTTCGAGCGACTGGACGCGGGCGAAGCGGATCTCGAGCGACGTTCGCTTCTGTCCGTCCTTGCCCTCCCACTCTCGCGCACGGAGTTGCCCTTCGGCGAACACCTTGTGTCCCTTGCGCAGGCGCTCGGCTGCCCGCTCGGCCGCCTGCTCCCAGAGCTCCACGCGGAACCACTGGGTCTCCTCCTGCCATTCGCCGTCGGGGCCTTTCGAACGGTCGTTCACCGCCACCCGCAGCTCCGCAACGGCCTTGCCGCCAGGGGTGTAGCGAAGCTCGGGATCCGCGCCGAGGTTCCCGATGATCATCATCTTGTTCAGGGTCATGGCTGCCGCCTCCTCGTCCTAAGCCTCAGGCCTCGGCCGCGACATCGGCCAGGTCGTCGGCCTCGTCGGTGTCGAGCTCCGGGTCATTCTCGACGTCGAGGACGTCGGGCATCTCCTCCGGCACTGGGATGGCAGCCTCGTCCTCGGGGGTGCCGGCGGGCTCCTCGAGCAGGATAACCATGTGGCGCAGAATCTCCTCGCTGAGGAGCAGGCCGCGCTCGATTTCGCGCACCGCCGACGGGAGGATATCGAAATGGATCAGGAAGTAGCTGGCTTCCCGAAAATGAAGAATCTCGTACGCAAGCCGGCGCTTGCCCCAGGGCGAGACCTTGGTAAGCGCCCCACCGGCGTTGACCACGGCGCGCGTGACCTTCTCGACCGCGGACTGGAGCTTGTCGTCCTCCAGGTCGGGTCGAAACAGGAGCATCAGTTCGTAACGGCGCATCAGCCGATCTCCTCCTCTCTCTGGGCTTGCGGCACGCCTGGCATGCGCCGGGTCGTTGCAGCAGAAAGGAGCCCGAAGACAATCAACAACCTCCCGACGGGAGGTAGGCCGCGATTATAGGGTCCTGGCAGCCCCATCGCAACGCTGCGAGATCGGCCCGTATACTGCCGAGCACTTGATGGCTGCCATGAGGAAACGATGTCCCGCAACCCGATCCTGATCTGCGCACCGAGTGCGACCCTGCGTGGTCAGCTCGAGTCGGAGCTGGCAGAGGTCAACTACCTGGTGACCGCGGTCGCGAGCGCCGGCGAGGCCGTCACCGCGCTGCGCGATGGCGAGATTCACCTGATCGTGGCGGAGGGGCTCGCGGTGTCCGGCGCGATTCCCGGGCTGCGCGGCGCATCGCGCGGGCAGACGCCGATCCTGGTCATCGCCCCTGCCGGCGACGTCGAGGCTCGCATCGCCTTCCTCGAGGCCGGAGCCGATGACGTGATCACGGCCGGCTTCGCCCGGGGCGAGCTGGAGGCGCGAATCGAGGCGCTGCTAATCCGGGCAGGCCGAGTGCGGGCCGGGGCTCGTTCCGATCAACCGGGTGGCCAGATCGTCACCTTCTTTTCGCCAAAGGGTGGGGTCGGCACGACCACGCTGGCCGTCAACACGGCCGTCCTGTTGGCTGCCGGCACCGGCGCGAGCGGCAACCGGGCGGCACAGGTCCTGCTCGTCGACCTCGACCTGCAATTCGGCCAGGTGGCGACCCATCTCAACCTCACGCCGCGCTTCGACCTCGGCGGCCTGTGTGCCGACCCCGTCGCGGCGACCGATGTTGACCAGGCCTCGTCCTACATCACCACGCACAGCTCGGGCGTCCACGTTCTCCCCGCACCGCCGAACCCCGAGGCCGATTTCGCAGTGACGGTCGATCAACTGGAGCGCGTGATCGGCCTCCTTCGCCCCCGCTTCGATCACGTCATCGTCGATTGCGGATCACGCCTCGATCCGCGCAGCCTGTGGATGCTCGAGCAGGCCGACACCCATATCTTCGTGATCTTTCCGGAGATCGCCGCACTGCGCGCCACGAGCGTGATGCTTGCCTTCCTGGCCGACACCGCCACGCTGCGCGCGCGGACGCACTTCGTGGTCAACCACATCTTCCCCAAGGAGCTCCTCAAGACGCGCGATGTTGAGAACCTGCTCCGCACCAGGCCGGTCGCGGAGGTTCCCTACACCGATGTCGACATGATCCGGGCGGTCAATGAGGGGGTGCCGGTGGTTGCCAGCCGGCCGAGCTCGCCTGCAGCGCTGGCGATCGGCAGGATCGCCAACACGATCGTCGGCATCGACGGGCCGGCACCCCAGGCGACCCAGGGCAGGGAGCGGCGCGCGGGGCTCTTCGCGCGCAGATAGCGGCGTCATGGTGCCGGAGGAGGGAGTCGAACCCCCAAGCCCTTGCGGGCAGCCGATTTTAAGTCGGCCGCGTCTGCCGTTCCGCCACTCCGGCCCGGGTTGGAGGCGACGACGGGATTCGAACCCGTGTACACGGTTTTGCAGACCGCTCCCTGGCCACTCGGGCACGTCGCCGCACGCTGTCACCTGGCTGCCCCGCGAGGATTCGAACCTCGGTTCACGGATCCAAAGTCCGCTGTCCTACCACTAGACGACGGGGCATCCGCCGTCGCACGAGGCTAGCAGGTCATCTGCCGAAGGGCAGAAAGATGGAGCGGAAGACGGGACTCGAACCCGCGACCCTCACCTTGGCAAGGTGATGCTCTACCAACTGAGCCACTTCCGCCCGTTTGCCGATCGCTGCCACGAGGATTTGGTGCCGAGGGTCAGAATCGAACTGACGACACCCGCCTCTTCAGGGCGGTGCTCTACCAACTGAGCTACCTCGGCCCGCCCGTCGATTCGAGGTGCCGTGGCCCTCGCTCGTGGTCGCCTGTCGGCGACCGACGATAGCACAGGGCCAGATCGAGCGGCAACCGATCGGCAGTTCAGCCTATCTGGGCGGGGTCCTGCCCGAATTGGCCCGCCAGCGTGCGCAGGACAGCGATTCGATCGGCGATCGGCGGGTGCGTATCCCACATGCTCTTGGCGCGCTTCTCGAAGCTCTTGATCGGGTTGACGATGTAGAGGTGCTGCGTCGCCCGGTTGGCGACCTCGAGCACTTCGGGGTCGTCGGCGATGGTGCGCAGCGCCCGGGCAAGGCCCACCGGGTTGCGGCTCAGCTCCACGCCGGAGACATCGGCCAGGGACTCGCGGCTGCGGCTCACCGCGAGCTGCACCATGCGACCGATCAGCGGCGCCACGATGGCCAGCACCAGCGCGATCACGAACAGGATCGCGACCGCCCCGCCACCGCCTCGGTCGTTGTTGCTGTCGCGCCGCCCGCCGCCCCAGAACGTGAAGCGCAGGAACCAGTCGGCCAGCAGCGCGATGCTGCCCACCAGGACCCCCACCAGCAACGCAAAACGGATGTCGTAGTTGCCGACGTGGCTCATCTCGTGGGCGATGACTCCCTGCAGCTCCTCGCGGTCCATCTTCTGCAGGAGACCGGTGGTGGCGGCCACGGAGGCGTGCTGCGGGTCGCGCCCGGTGGCGAAGGCGTTCGGCGCGCTGTCGTTGATGACGTACACGCGCGGCATCGGAAGGCCGCCGGCGATGCTCATCTCGGTCACTACGTTGACGAGCTGCTGGTATTCGTCAGGCGGGTTGACGAGGGGGACCTCCCTGGCCCCGCTCGAGGCAAGGACCAGCTTGTCGCCCGCGTAGTAGCTGGAGATGCTCATCACGAACGCCACCACCAGGGCAATCACGACTCCACCCCAGCCGAAGCCGCTTGCCTGGCCGATGGCGGCGCCCAACGCCGCAAGCACGAGTGCCACCACGCCGACGAGCAGCCATGAGCTGCGCCGGTTGCGGGCTACCTCGCGGAAGAAGGTGGTGGGTGCCGGTCGATCGGTCATTGTCCGACCGCCGCGATCAGCTCCGCAGGTTGACGGTCGGGACCTCGGCGTCAGCCCCTTCGATCTGGAAGTAGTCGCGCGCGCGGAAGCCCATCATCCCCGCCATCAGCACGCTCGGGAAGGTCTGAATCGAGGTGTTGAAATCACGGACCGTGCTGTTGTAGTGCTGTCGCGCGAAGCCGATCTGGTTCTCGGTGGTGGTCAGCTGCTCCTGCAGGCCGAGCACGTTCTCGTTGGCCTTGAGGGTCGGGTAGTTCTCGACCAGGGCAAACAGCTGGCGGAGGGCGCCAGTCAGCAAGTTCTCGGCCTGCGCCGATTGGGTGGCCCCCGCCGGGCCGGCCTGGGCCGCACTGACGGCCGCTCCGCGAGCCTCGACCACCTTGGTGAGGGTCTCCTGCTCGAAGTCCATGTAGCCCTTCACCGCGTTGACCAGGTTCGGTATCAGGTCGTGCCGCCGCTTGAGCTGAACGCTGATCTGGTTCCAGGCCTCGTCGACGATGTTCCGGCGCTGGACCAGGCCGTTGTACATGACGACGAGGAGGAGCGCGATGGCCGCGATGACGATCAGCGCGATCCACTGTCCTTGCATGGCTGCTGTCTCCCGTACGGGGGTGGTGGGTACCATCGTAGCAGTGGGGCTGGTGGGCGGTGAGGGGCTCGAACCCCCGACCTCCTCGGTGTAAGCGAGGCGCTCTGACCAGCTGAGCTAACCGCCCGATGGCACAGCGTACACAGGAACGCCGCTCGCGGTCCGCGAGCGGCGTTATCGGTCTGTCGGAAGTGGTGCCCAGGCCGGGACTTGAACCCGGACGAGTTGCCTCATACGCCCCTCAAACGTACGCGTATACCAATTCCGCCACCTGGGCATCGGACGTTGGTACCGAGGGAGGGACTTGAACCCACACGACCGTAATGGTCACTAGGTCCTGAACCTAGCGCGTCTGCCTATTCCGCCACCTCGGCCCGTCGGGCTCGCCGGGCGCATGGCCTGGCGAGGCGGCGCGATGATAGCACAGCCCCCCATCCGGACCGCCTCGGCGGTCCCGGCTCAGGCCGTCGTGGGCAGCAGGTTGAGGAGGCTAAAGATGACGAACAGGACGCCGAGCAGGATGGTCAGGCGGAAGAGCGTGCGCTCGATGCCACGACGGCTGCGGTAGGCGGTCACCTCGCCGCCGAAGGCTCCGCCAAGGCCGGTGCCACGTTGCTGGAGCAGGATCGCGGCGACCAGCGCGACGGCGAGGATCATCTGGGCAACGACAAGCGGTGTCATCGCCGGGGAGTCTAGCAGACCTATTCTGAGAGCAGGCTGCGCCCGGTCATGGCGGGAGGGATCGGGATCTTCAGCAATGCGCAGATGGTGGGAGCCACGTCGGCCAGGATCCCGTCGCGAAGGCGGGCTCCGCGGTGGCCGGCGTCGACCAGGACGAAGGGAACCGGCGCAGTGGTGTGCTTGGTCTGGGGGTTCCCCGCCTCGTCCCGCGTCTCCTCGATGTTGCCGTGGTCGGCGGTGATCAGCAGGCTGGCGCCCGCCGCGAGCGCCGCTGCTGCGAGGTCTCCGAGGCAGCCATCGACCACCTCCGCCGCCCGCACCGCGGCTTCCCACACGCCGGTATGGGCGACCATGTCCGGGTTCGCGTAGTTCACGATGATGAAATCGTGCTCCCCGGCACGGATGGCCTCGAGCACGCGTTCGGTGATCGGTGCGGCGCTCATCTCCGGCGCGAGGTCGTAGGTGGCCACATCGCGGCGCGACGGCAGCAGCGTGCGGTCCTCGCCCGGGAACGGGGCCTCGATGCCCCCGTTGAAGAAGTAGGTCACGTGGGCGTACTTCTCAGTCTCAGCGACGTGCAGCTGGTGCAGGCCGAGGCGGGAGAGATGGGCGGCCAATGAGTCGATTGCCAGCGGCGGAAACGCCACGGCCACCGGCAGCTCGTCGGGGCGCTGGTATTCGGTCAGGGTGACGACCGCCAGCTGACCCGGGCGGTGACCCCGATCGAAGGCATCGAACGCCTCGAGCGCGAGCGCGCGGGTGAGCTCCCTGGCACGGTCGGCCCGGAAGTTGGCGTGCACCACCACGTCGCCATCCTCCATCCCCCGGTACTCGCCAATGACCGTTGGGCGAATGAACTCGTCGCCTTCGTCACGGGCGTAGGCACGCGCAATCGCATCGGGACCCGAGGGCGCGACCTCGCCGCGGCCGTGGACGATCGCCTCCCAGGCGAGTGCGACCCGCTCCCAGCGCTGGTCGCGGTCCATCGCATAGAAGCGGCCGGTCACCGTCGCGAGGGTTGCCGTGCCCGCCAGGCGCCCGAGGAGCGCTGGTACCAGCTCGATCGCGGAGCGAGGCGCCGTGTCGCGCCCGTCGGTGAAGGCGTGGACCAGCACGCGCTCAGCTGGCAGGCCGCCGCGCCGGGCCAGCTCGGCGATGGCCACCAGGTGGTCGTCGGTGGCATGCACGCCGCCGGGCCCGATCAGGCCGAGCAGGTGCAGACGGCTGCGGTTCGGCACCGCGCGGTCGACCGCTCCGCGAAGGACCGCGTTGTCGAAGAACGAGCCATCCGCGATCGCGGCGCTGATCCGCGGCAGGTCCTGGAGCACCGGGAAGCCCGCGCCGAGATTGAGATGCCCCACCTCGCTGTTCCCCATCTGGCCCTCGGGCAGGCCGACCGCGACGCCGGAGGCCTGCAGCCGGCAATGCGGCCAGGTGGCGGTCAGTCGCTGCCAGTTGGGCATGTTCGCCGACAGCAGGGCATTGCGACGCGGGTCGTCGGAGAGCCCGAATCCATCGAGCACGCAGAGGATGACGGTGTGGCGCCGATCCCGGCCCGGCATCATCCGCGTGCGGGTGCGGCAGCGAAGACGATGGCCGCGAACGATGCGGCGTCCAGCGAGGCACCGCCCACCAGGGCGCCGTCGACATCGGGCTGCGAGAAGAATTCGGCGGCATTTGACGGCGTGCAGCTGCCCCCGTATAGGATCGCCACCTGTTCCGCGCCGCTCGGGTCGGATTCGGCGAGGATGGCCCGGATCTGCGCCGCGGCGGCCTGCGCGTCCTCACCGGTCGCGGCGTCTCCGGTGCCGATCGCCCAGACCGGCTCATAGGCAATCACCAGGCCGCTGCCCGCTATCCTCGGAAGCCGCGAGATGGCGGCGCGTGCCTGTCGCTCGATGACGTTGGCGGTCAGGCCGGCACGACGTTCCTCGGCGCGCTCGCCGATCGCCGCGATTGGCACCAGGCCATGGGCGACCGCCGAGGCGACCTTGGCCGCCACTCCTGCATCGGTCTCGTTGTCGTACTGGCGGCGCTCGGAATGCCCGACGATCACAAAGTCGGCGATCCCCGCCAACATCACCGGCGAGATCTCGCCGGTGAAGGCGCCCCGCTCTTCGGCACGCATCGTCTGGGCGCCGATCCCCAGCCGGCCCGTCTCCCGGGACGAGCCTCCGACCGCAGCGGCCACGGCGTCGACCCAGATCGAGGGTGGACAGATGACCGTCCGGCTCGCCAGCCCGGCGGTCGCCGCCTGCACCGCTAGCGCCAGGTCGGTCGCCGCGCGGAGCGAATCGGGGTTCATCTTCCAGTTGCCGACCACCAGCGGCGGGCGGGATGTCACCACATCAGCTCCTCGTTTCGGGTCGCGGCGCCGGTCGGGCGTTTTCGCTCTCCGCCGCCAGGCCGATCAGGCGTCGCAGACGGTGGTTTGCCGCTGAACGGCCGATGCCCATCGTCGAGGCTAGCGTATCGAGGTCAGCCTCCGGTTGCCTGCGGCGCTCGGCCGCCGCCTCGCGCAGCCCCTGCGGCAGCTGGTCGAGCTGGCCCAAGGACTCGAGGCTGGCGATCGCCTGCAGCTGCCGGTCGGCGGCTTGCACGGTCCGCCCCAGGTTCGCCCCCTCCGCGTTGACCAGGCGGTTGAGCCGATTCAGCACGTCGCGCCCCACGCGGCCGGTCTCGAAGTCGAGCAGCGCGCGATTGGCACCGGTCAATCGCAACAGGGTGGCGATCTCGTCCTGGCCCTTGAGGTAGACAACCTGCAGTCCTCGTCGATCCATCAGGCGGGCTCGGACCTCGTGGGCCGCGAGCAGCTCCACCAGGGCATGCGCGCGAGCCCGATCACGCAGCACGAACTCAACGTGTGGGCCCGAGGATCCAAAGGAGATCGAAGAGCTGCCCAGCAGGAGCCCGCGCAGGAAGGCGCGCCGATCGCAGGCCTTCGCCCCACGCCAGCTCCACGCATCGGCGAGCCCCTCGGGGATCGGCACCTGGACATGGCTGCGGTGTGCCGCCGGGTGGGGCCGGTTTGGCCTGGCGGCCGCCGGCGATACCAGCGACGCCGCGAGCTGGACGGCGATGCGAGCCGTGGCCGGGTCCAGCGTCCGCACCGTATCCCCGGATGTGCCATGCAGCAGACCGATCAGCTCGGCCCGATGACAGCAGCGGCGGGCTGGGCGGATCCGCGCAAGCTCCCCCTTCAGCTCCCTGGCAACGAGCATCCGCCGGCGAGCTCAGCCGGCCGACGCGGTCGGCCGCGAGATGGTGCGCCGCAGACGGGGCCGCTCAGTGCGGTCCTCCTGCTGGATGCGCATCAGGGCGGCGGCCAGCTTGGCCGGATCGTGGCGATGGGCGTTCGACGCGTCGACCAGGTCCTCCTCCACGATCGTCACCGGGAAGGCTTCGAGTCGCCGGACGTCGATCTGGACCGGCTGCGCGACCCAGCCCTCCGGCTGCCGTGCCTGCTGGTTGTCGTTCACCAGAACGTAGTCGATCAACCCGTCCCCGACGTGCGCGATGAGCGTCTCCACGTGGCGCGCCGCGCTGAACGAGCCGGTCTCACCTGGCTGGGTCGCCACGTTGCAGACGTACACGCGCATGCCGTTGGCCGCCGCCACTGCGTCCCGGATGTCACTGATCAGCAGGTTGGGCAGCACGCTGGAGAAGAGGCTGCCCGGTCCGAGCACGATCAGGTCTGCCTCGAGGATGCGCTCGATGGCCTCGGGGCTGGCCCGCACATCGGCCGGCTCGATCGAGACGCGCTCGATCGGCTCCTCGGCGTGGCTGATCGCCACCTGGCCGCGGAGCGTTCGTCCCGACGCCAGGGTTGCCTGCAGATTGAGTGGGACGCCGGTCGCCGGAAGGACCTGGCCGCGCACCGCCAGGACCCGATTCGACTCGCGCACTGCCTCCTCGAAATCGCCGGTCACTCCGGTCATGGCGGCAATGAACAGGTTGCCGAAGGCGTGGTCATCGAGCCCGGAGCCTGGAGGGAAGCGATATTGCATCAGCTGGGTCATGAGCGGCTCCGCATCGGCCAGCGCTGCGATGCAGTTCCGAATATCGCCGGGCGGCACGATCCCGAGCTGCTGCCGCAGGCGCCCGCTGCTGCCGCCGTCGTCGGCCACCGCCACGATGGCGGTGATGTTGGCCGAGTAGCCCTTCAGACCGCGGAGCAGGGTCGACAGCCCCGTGCCACCGCCGATCGCCACGATCCGCGGACCGCGCGCCAGGTAGCGCTTGGTGTAGAGCACCTCGAGCACCGAGTTGCCGCGGGTCACGAACGGCGAGACGACGCTCCGCATCAGGCCCCAGACCCCGAACGCGGTCAGCACGACCCCGACGACGCCCACCACGACGGCCCGGATCGGGCGATCAAGGCCCGCGCCGGTAAGTACGAAGACAAAGGAGTTGTCGGGCAACCGGCGATAGAAGTCGACCAGGAAGATGGCCGCGCCGAGGCCCAGCACCGTGATGCCAAGGAACAGAAGCACCAACCAGCGCTTGAGATGCATCCCCGGATACATCCAGCGCGGCACCCGCGGCCGCCTCATCGCTCGAGCTCCCGGTGGAAGACCGCCACCGAGCTGTTTCCGAGGCCCCGTAGCCGCTCCGCAAGCTCCTCCGCCAGCACAATCGAGCGGTGGTAGCCGCCGGTGCAGCCCAGTGCAATGGTGAGCCGGGTCTTCCCTTCTGACCGATAGGCGGGCACCGTGAGCTCGAGCAGCTCCAGCACCAGCTGCAGAAAGCGGCCCGCCATCGGCTGGCCGAGCACGTACTCCTTTACCGGCGACTGAAGGCCGGAGAGGGCCTTCAGATCCGGGATGTAATAGGGATTGGTGAGGAACCGCACGTCGAAGACGAGATCCGCCTCGATCGGGATGCCGAACTTGAAGCCGAACGTCAGGATGTCGATCAGCAGCTCATCGGCGTTGCCCTCGCGCGGAACGAAGCTGAACAGGCGCTCCTTGAGCTGCCCGATCGAGAACCCCGATGTGTCGATCACGTGGTCAGCGAGCTCCCGTGTCCTTGCCAGGCGCTTCCGCTCCTCGATGATCCCCGACTGCACGCCGCTGCGCGTCTGCAACGGATGGCGATGCCGGGTCTCGCTGTAGCGGCTGATGAGGCTGGCGTCGCTGGCCTCCAGGTAGAGGACCTGCAACGGGATGCTGCGCGCGGAGAGCGCGGTCCGTGCGGCCTCGATGGCCGGGGCTGGATCGCCGGCTCGGATGTCGAGCACCAGCGCCACCTCTCGATAGCGCCCGGCATCGCCATCTCGGAGCGAGAGGAACCCAGAGAGCAGCTCCGGAGGCAGGTTGTCAACGCAGTAGTAGCCGAGGTCCTCGAACAGCTTGCTGGCCTGGCTCTTCCCGGCGCCGGATAGCCCACTGATGATGACCACGTGGCCGGTGGCGGCAACGCGGGCATGAGCGGCGTCGGCGCTGCCCGCCGGCGAGGTCGTGGATACGCCGGTCGCTGCTGCTCGTGCCAAGCTGGTCCCCTTCCCGGAGGTCTGCCCGAGTATAGCCATCAGCCAGTCGGCGGACCCGACAGACCCTCGAGCAGACCCTCCACCGTGGCTGCCACGCTGCTGCGCAGGGCTGCGAGGTCATAGCCGCCTTCGAGCATGAGGGCGACACCGGGCAGCTGCAGCCGCGTAACCATCTCACCGATCGCCTGCGCGACCGCGCGGTACCCCGACTCAGTCAGCTCCAGCCCCGCCAGCGGGTCCGCGCGGTGCCCGTCATAGCCGGCGGAGATGAGTACCGCCTCGGGCCGAAACGCTTCTACCGCAGGCAGCAGCTCCTCCGTCCAGGCGGTGACGAAGGCCACGTCACCGCTCCCCGCGGGCAGCGGCCGGTTGTGCTTGCTGCCGGCCGCGGTTCCGCTCCCCCGGTCCCCCGCCGCGCCGGTTCCCGGGTAGAGCGGCGACTGGTGGGTCGACGCATAACACAGGTCGGGGTCCCCGTCGAAGATCGCCTGCGTCCCGTCGCCATGGTGCACGTCCCAGTCGAGGATCGCGATCCGCCGCGCGAGTCCTGACCCTCGGAGGAAAAGCGCCGCCAGCGCCACGTTGTTGAAGAGGCAGAACCCCGCGGCCCGCTCCGCCGAGGCATGGTGGCCCGGGGGACGAACGATCGCGAAGGCGACCACGGCCTGGCCGGCGGCGATCGCCAGCGCAGCCTGGACGCTGGCCCCTGCGGCAAGACGCGCGGCAGGCATCGAGTCGGGCCCGAGGTAGGTGTCCGGGTCGATCCACCCGCCTCCCCGGCCAGCCAGGGCATCGAGCGTCGCGCTGAAGGCTGCGGGGTGGAGGCCGGCCAGGATGGCCGGCTCGATCGGCTCGACGGTGGGGCGTCGCAACGTTGCCCCGGCGAGCTCGGCGCCGTCGCTGACGCCGGCTGCGGCGGCCTCGAGGCGTTCGGGCCGCTCCGGGTGCCCGGGAGCGCGATGCGCGCCCATCCGCGCATCGGTCAGCAGCTCGACGACCGGGATCATGGCCTCAGCGGCGGACGAGCCGCATCACGACCAGAGAGCCTTCGAACAGCACATACATCACCGCGGCCAGGATCGACGGGGAGAATGGGTCGCCGCCCGGCGTGACCACCACGGCGAACAGCACGATCCCGACGATCACCTGGCGGCGACGCGCGGCAACCACCCGGTGGCTCAGGATCCCGGCTCGCGAAAGGGCGACCAGCACGATCGGGAACTCCATCACCAGGCCGAAGGCCAGCATCATGGTGGTGACGAAGCCGATGTATTCGCTGATGGTCAGCAGCGGCTCGATGCGAC
>JANMPX010000141.1:0-8391 GCA_031370085.1 Chloroflexota bacterium
CCGAGCCGCGCCTGCTCGCCTTCGCCCGGCCGCTGTAGGTCCCGCGTGGCCGATCTGCTCGCGATGCCGGCGGCCACCGCGGTGCGCTATGCGCGCGTGCTCCTCGCCGACGAGCTGCGTGACGGCGAGCTGATCCCCGTCGAGATCGATGGAAGGCCGGTCGTGCTGGTGCGCCACGCGGGCGAGTTCTTCGCTGTTCAGAACAACTGCAGCCACAAGGATTTCCCGCTCTCCGAGGCGGGCTTCGATCCACGGGACGAGGTGCTGGTCTGCGCCTGGCACGGCGGCTGCTTCGATGTGCGCAGCGGCGCCGCGGTCGTGCCGCCGGCGACCGAGCCGGTCGAGACCTTTCCGGTGCGGCTGAGCGCCGATGGCTGGGTCGAGATCGGCCTGACCGGCAGCCTGGCCCGGACCTGACGCGATGTCGATCGAGGCGCTCCCGTTCGTCAACTGGATCTTCTGGGCGACGCTCACTTCCGGATCTCTGCTGGTGGTCGGCGCGACGGAGCTGGCCGGCGGCACGACCCGCGGCTACCGCCTCTTCATGGCGGCGCTGCTTTCCGTCTTTGCGGCGATCCTGCTCCTCTCCGAGCTGAATCTCGCGCCCGACACCCTGGCCGATACGGCCGGCATGCGCCGGCTGCTGGTCTGGCTGTTCTGCGGGCTGACCATCGGCTACCTGGTGGCCTCGATTGCCCAATGGCCACGCAGCGGCCTGGCGATCGCAGCGGGACTGGCCGGAATCGCCGCCCTCACCGCGCTGGCCGCGGCCGGCGCGAGCCTGAGCGCCTCGCTCTTCACCGCCCAACTGATGCTGTCTGCGCTGGCCCTGGGTGCGGTCAACGCGGCCATGCTGCTGGGGCATTGGTACCTGGTCACACCGAAGCTCTCGCCGTCGCCGCTGCTGCGCATGATCTGGCTGCTCATTGGAGCGCTGCTGGTCGAGGGGCTGGTCACCGTGCTGTCGCTGGCGCTGGTCAGCTCGGGACCGCTGAGCGGCCCGATCGGCCCGATCACCTGGCTGCGGCTGGTGGTCGGCATTGCGCTGCCAGTGGTGATTGCCGTGCTGGCCATCCTGGCGAGTCGTGCCGCATCGCTGCAGGCCAGCACCGGGCTGCTGTACATCGGCCTGGCGTTCGTCATGGCGGGATCGATTGCGGGGGCCAGCATCACCTTCCTGACCGGCGTTCCCCTCTGAGCCGCCCGATGCACGTCACCATCCGCTGCTTCGCGATGCTGCGCGAGCTGGCCTTCGACCGCGCACAGGTCGAGCTGCCGGAGGATGCGACCCTGGCCGATGCGTGGGACCACGTGGCCGCTGAACACCAGGGGCTGACGCCCCACCGGCCGTTCGTGCGCGCCGCCCGCAACGGGGCATATGCCGATTGGGCGACGCCCCTGCTCGACGGTGACCAGGTCGCGTTCCTGCCTCCGGTCAGTGGCGGTGCCCCCGAGTCCGGCCTGAGCAACGGACCGATCGACGTCTCAGCGCTTGAGGCGGGCATCGGCGGCCGCGGGCACGGCGCGATCGTCACCTTCGTTGGGCGGGCACGGGACCACGCCGACGACGGTCGCACGGTGCTCGAGCTCGAATACGAGGCGTATCCCGAGATGGCCGCCGCCGTGCTGCGCGAGATCACCGCCGAAGCACAGCTGCGCTGGCCAGGGAGTGCGGTCGCGGTCATGCACCGCACCGGGCTGGTGCCGATCGGCCAGGCGGCGGTGGCGATCGTCACGGCAGCGCCGCATCGCTCCGCGGCGTACGAGGCCAACCGGTTCGTGATCGAGGCGATCAAGCAGCGACTGCCGATCTGGAAGCGGGAGCGGTTCGCTGACGGCACCGAGTGGAAGCGCCCGGGAGCCTGACGGCAGGTCGCTGGCTGGCGCCCTTGCGCCGCTCCATGCACAATGCGCCTTGATGTCGAACACCAAACCGGGCGAGATCCGCTGCCCGACCTGCCACCGCTCCACGCCACCGCTGGCCTTCTGCACCCAGTGCGGTGCGCCGGTTCCGTCCGCTGCCCGCATCCGGCCGCGTGGCATGGATCGCGACGGGCTGGACGATCGAATCCGCCAGCGGCGCTCGGGGGATGCCCCGTTCCGGCGTGGCATGGGCGGCGAGGAATCGGCGGTCGATGACTCGTTCGCCTCGGGTCCGCACGAGCCGTTCCGGCCCGAGCCGGAGGACGCGCTGGCGCGTCGACCATCAACGCCAGCCGTTCCGGCTCCTCGGGTCGATCGCGCCTCCGAGGAGATCGACGCCCGTCCCATTGAGCCGCGCCCTGTCGCTCCAGCGCCCGCCCCTGAGCCGCCGGTCATCCAACCGGCGGCCACGATCGAGCCGGCGCCCGCCGTGCCGGTCGCCGCATTCGTTCCGGTGCAGGCACCTCCGGTCCCCGTGGAACCTCCGGCCTGGTCGGCCGAGCCGCCGTATGACTCTGGGCCGTACGACGACGATCGGGGAGGATCGTACGAAGACGAACCGCGCGGTGGAGGATTCGGACCACTGGCGGTGGTCGCTGTTGTGGCGCTCGGCCTGATGGCCATCGGGCTGGGTGCCATCCTGTCCGGCGTCTTCTCCGGGGTTGCCTCTGCCTCGCCGTCGCCATCGCCGACACCCACCATCAGCGTGACAGCGACCGCCAGCGCGACTGCCGAGCCGACAGGGGGTCCGACTTCAACCGCGATCCCCACCCCCGTGCCCACAGCCGGGCCGGTCGTCTTCGCCGACGGCTTCACCGCTCAGACCCAGCCATGCCTCGAGCAGCCGACGAGCTTTTCAGGCTGCAGCTCGAGCGGATCGACGGTGAGCGGCAGCTCCATCTGGGTGTGGGTCGGCTTCCGCAAGGGCAACGACGCGGACCTGATCACCGCCTCGATCCTCGACGCCTCCGGCGCAACGCTGCACGACGGCAGCGTCTCGCTGAGCACGATCAGCTGCGGGAGCAGCTGCAACGGCTGGCTGCGCTTCCGCTTCAGCGGCTTGGCGGCGGGCAGCTACGGGATTCGCATCGACCGAAACGGCCAGCTGGCCGCCGAGTCGAGCTTCACCGTCAGCGGCTGAGTCGCCTCAGCGTCCGCTGGGGCGGGGCGCCAGCCCCGCCTGGCGGCGCCGCACGGCCAGCGCGGAGATGGCCTCCATCACGCAGCGATGGGCTGCCGCGGCGGTGATCTCGCTGACGTCGTAGGGCGGAGACACTTCCACCACGTCCATGCCCGCCAGCTCAACCGCAGCAACCACCTGCCGGATCGCGCGCAGCAGCTCACGGGTGAGCATCCCGCCGGGCTCGGGAGTGCCGGTTCCCGGCGCCATCCCCGGGTCGAGCACGTCGATGTCGATCGACAGGTAGATCAGCTCCGGCCCGTCGAGGGCCTCGGCGATCGCGTCAGCGACAACCGCCTCGGCGCCACGCTCCTCGATCTCGGTCATGAAGTGGGTGCGCAGGCCGTTGCGCTGCATCCAGGTCAGCGTCTCCGGCGGCGGCCAGTATCCCCGCAGCCCGACCTGGACGAAGTTGCGACCTTCCACGGCGCCCGATTCGATCAGGCGGCGCATCGGTGTGCCGTGCGACGTGAGCACGCCCCAGGTGTTGGTGGCGGTGTCGGCGTGGGCGTCGAAGTGCACGATCCCCAGCCGGCGGGGCGCCACCGCCTCGGCAACCGCGGACGCTGCGGGAAAGGTGATCGAGTGGTCGCCGCCGAGGATGATCGGGATGGCGCCGGCCTGCGCAACCTCGAGCACCTTGCGGCGGATCACCGTGTGGCCGCGCTCCAGGTTGGCCGGGATGATCGGCGCGTCTCCGGCGTCCACCACGTCGAGCCACTCGAAGGGCTCGATGCCCAGCTGCAGCGAATTGGGTGAGCCGGAGTGATAGCTGGCGGCGCGGATCGCCCGCGGACCGAATCGGGCTCCCGGCCGGTGGCTCACTCCGTCATCGAACGGCGCCCCCACGATCGCGACGTCCGGGCGCTGGGCGCGCAGCGCCTCGCCATCGGTCACGTACAGCAGCTTCTGGAAGCTGGTTCGTCCGACATAGGCAGGAAGGTCGAACTCGTCGAACTCGGTGTACGGATCGAGCCCGTGCCGGTGGTGCTCCTCGTTGCCGCGCTGGCGGCCCGTCTCATCGGCCATCAGAGATGGGACGCCTCCTGCTGAAACGAGCGGGCGCCGTCGCGGCGCGGAGCAGGCCCACTCAGCCGAAGACCTGCGATCCTAACAGAGAGGCGGAAGCTCGCCGGCGCCCTGCTACCATCGGCGCCGATGGCTCCACAGCGGCCGATCTACTCCATCGAGCAGGCGAACGCGATGATCCCGCAGGTCCGCGCCATCGTGCTGCAGCTGGCCGTCGAACAGCAGCGCCTCGACAGCGCGCACAGTGAGATGCATCGTCAGCTGAGCTCGAATGGAGATCCGGAGGCGGCCATCCGCGCCAGTCGCCAGGAGGCGGAAGTGGCCCAGATCCGCGACGGGATGCGCGGGCTGGTCGACCATCTTGCCGAGATGGGGATCGAGTTGCGCGACATGGAGCTCGGCCTGGTCGATTTTCCGGCCATGCGCGACGGGCACCGGGTATGGCTCTGCTGGCGGCTGGCCGACCCGAGCGTAGCCTTCTGGCACGGCACCGATGAGGGGTACGCCACGCGGAGACCGTGGTGAGCCGGCGAGGCCACTGATGCGAGTCATCGTGGTCGGAGACTGCACCCTCGACGTCATGGTGCGGCCCGCAGGCACCATCCGGGCGGGCTCTGACATTCCCGCCGAGGTGGTGGTTGGGCCGGGCGGGCAGGGGGCCAACGTGGCCGTGCGACTGGCACGCCAGGGCGTGTCGGTCCGCCTGGTGTCCGCCCTGGCCGATGACGGTGCGGGACGTCTCCTGGCCGCTGCGCTGGCACAGGAAGGGGTCGAGCTGGTCCGGCTTCCTGCTTCGCGGAGCGGGACGGTCGTCGTCCTTCTCGACGCGGGCGGCGAACGCGCGATGCTCTCGGAACGCGTCAGCCTCGACCCATCGGCGCTCGGTGCCGCGCTCGTCGATGGGGATTGGCTGCACGCTTCGGGATATGCGCTGGCCGATACGCTCAGCGGAGCGGCGCTGGCTGACGCGCTGGCGACTCGGCACGCACGCAGCCGCGTGAGCGTCGCAGGTGGCTCGTTTCCGCCCGATGCATCGGTCGTGGCGCGCGTCCTGGCTCGCCTCGAAAGCCTGAGCCCCGACCTCCTGATCCTGAATCGTGACGAAGCCGCCGCCCTGCTGGAAGGCACCATCACGTCGCTCACGGTCGCAGCCTCCGACCTGGCGGCGTGCCTGCCAGGCACGCTCGCGATCGTCACCGGCGGTCCGCAAGGGTCGGCAGCGGCAGGTCACGGAATGGCAGCCGCGGTATCCCCTGAGGCGCCGATCGCCGACATGATCGATTCGACCGGCGCCGGCGACGCGTACACCGCGGGCATGATCGCCGCTTTGGCCGATGTCGAATGGCCGCCGGATGCCGCCGCTCTGCGCGCGGCGATGCAGCGCGCTGGTCGGCTCGGGGCGCAGGCATCTCGGGTGCTCGGCGCGCAGGGCCATATTCCCGGTGAACGCGACACGTTACGGTGACCGCGATGCAACTGCTCTGGATCAGCGATGAGGTGCGGACCGCGCTGGCGGACGGTCGCGCGGTGGTTGCCCTCGAATCGAGCCTGATCGCCCAGGGCCTGCCGGTGCCCTACAACCTCGAGACGGCCCTCGCCGCCGAGGCAGCGGTACGGGAAGAGGGCGCGGTGCCGGCGACGGCGGCCGTGACGGACGGCCGGATGCTGCTCGGAGCGAGCCACGACATCCTGGCTCGGCTGGCGGATCCTGCCAACCATGCGGCAAAGAGCGCGTCCCGCGACCTCGGTCCGCTGCTGGCCGCCGGCACGCTGGCCTCCACCACGGTGAGCGCCACCATGCGGATCGCCGCCATGGCCGGCGTCAGCCTGTTCGCCACCGGCGGCATCGGCGGCGTGCACCGCGGGGCCACCACCTCGTACGACGTCAGCAGCGATATCGATGAGCTGGCGGCCACTCGGGTGGCGGTGGTCTGCAGCGGAGCCAAGTCGATCCTCGACCTGGCGGCCACGCTCGAGCTGCTCGAGACGCGGCGGGTGCCGGTGGTAGGCATGGCCACCGATGAGCTGCCGGCGTTCTACAGCACCGGCTCCGGGCTGCGGGTCCCGCATCGGGTGGAGACGCCAGCGGAGGCTGCTTTGGCGATCGCACGTCACCTGAGCCTCCCCGGCGCGGGTGGATTGCTGATCGTTCAGCCGCCGCCCGCCGAGCTGGCGATCGACCCCGACGAGGTGGCGACCTGGGTGGATGCTGCCAATCGGGAGGCCAGGCGCGAGAAGCTCAGCGGCGGCTCGGTCACCCCCTTCGTCCTGTCGCGCGTCGCGGAATTGTCCGGCGGCCGAACCCTGCGCACCAACATCGGCCTGATAGTCAACAACGCACGATTGGCGGCGAATATCGCGGTGGCCCTCGCGCAGCAGGTATCCTGAGCGGCGGGCAGCCAGGAGGATCGGATGCGCATCTACGAGGGGAGTCCGCGGCAGGACTGGGAAGAGGTTCTGCGCAGCATCGGCGCGTTCGCCGACCGCGAAGTGCTCAAGGAGCTGCTCCTGCTGGAGCTCGATGGCGGATTCATTCTTCAAGGGCTGGCGCTGCCCCAGTCGGGTGCCTGGTCCGAGTCATCGGGCTCCCTGACCAAGCGCACGCATGAGCTCACCGATGAGCAGATCGCCCAGCTGATCGAGGAGGCCACCGCGCTCCGCGGTACCGTGGCCTCGGACGTGCCCCAGACCGAGATCGCCAACTTCCACGAGCAGGCGATGCGCGTCATCGGTGCCTACCTTGACCTGCACATTCCGCGCGACCTGTTCCTCTTCGAGCAGGCGGGCGCCTTCGTGCTGCGCCTGCTCACCAAGTTGAGCGACGGAACCTTCGGCCATCAGCTGGTCGAATTCACGCGGGACGACATCTTGGCTATGATCGAGGCGGCACCAGCCCAGCGCTGACCATATGTGCCGCGCGACCGTTGCCACGTACCACCAGGGAGGATCAGTTGAAGATCTTCAAGGTTCTGTTCATCAGCATTGCGGCCCTGCTGACCGCGATGATCGTCATCCCGCTCACCATCCTGGCCGGCCTCTTCGTCTGGCTGAAGCTGACCGAGGAGGGCGACGACGAGGACGGGCTCGAGCTCGAGGACAACGGCTTGAGCTGATCCGTCGGTCCCGGATCAGGCCGTGCTGAGCGCCCATGCCGCGGTCCAGCAGACTGCGGCGATCAGCATCCCGTACCACAGGCGCCGCTCACCGGCGGCGCCCTGCGCCACGCCGATCAGTCCGACGACGCCCAGGCCGATGCTCGCCGGCTGAGCCCCCCCGCTGAGCAGCAGCGCGCCCCCGACTCCCAGTCCCACGGCCAACGTCAGGCCGATCGCCAGCCAGCGGCTGGCCGCTCGGCCGAACACCTGCGCCAGGCTCCGCGAGCCGCCCGCCGCGTCCGCCTCGAAATCGCGCAGGGTGTTGGCGAGGTGGGCAGCCACTGCGAACGGCGCCACCAGCGGGATGGCAGGCACGACCCGCTCGAGCGGCACCCCGATTCCCGCGGCGATCCAAACGGGGAGCACCCCGAAGCTGACCAGGTAGGGGAGCGCCGAGAAGGGCGTCCGCGAAAGGGACAGGTTATAGGCGAGTGCCGAAGCCGAGGCCACCGCGCCCAGGGCCAATGGAACAGAGCCCAATCGCCAGGAGGCGGCAAGCTGGACGGCCAGCCCGGCTGACGCAATCCAGGCGGCGGCATTGAAGCTGAGATCGCCCGCCGGCAGCGGCTTCTCCGGTCTCGCGGCGGCATCCCGATCGTGATCCGCCAGGTCGTTGCTGGCCCCGGTGAAGACCTGGGATCCGGCCACGCTCAGCACCGTGAGGGCCCAGCGCGCGTCGAGCGGCAGGCCGGCCTGCGCTGCCAGGATCGCGCCGAGCGCAGCGGAGAGGGCCACGACCGCGGCGGCGGGGGCGGGATGAATGAGGCGCAGCGCAGCGCGCAACGTGGCCATCGGCCGATGATAGGCGCCGCCCGAGGGCGGCCGATCGATACCTCGGCTACGATCCGCCAAAGCCCGGCGCAGGAACCCCATGACCGTCAGCACCCGCAATCATCCCTCCCTCCGGCATCGGCTCGTGCTGCTCGGCGGCGCGCTGCTGTTCGCCGGCTGTGCGGGGCCGCCCGTGGTCTCGCCGAGCGCGTCGGGCGGCCTGCCAACCGCTGCCGCATCGGGCTCGCCGCAGGCTTCGGCCGTTCCGGTGGCGGTGCTCCCCGGGGAGCCGTGGGTCGTCTACCTGGCGGTGACGCCGGCCGGCGAAGCGCT
>JANMPX010000058.1:0-4876 GCA_031370085.1 Chloroflexota bacterium
GGCCCGGCTGGCTTTCGATGCGGATCTTGCCGCCCATGGCCAGCATGAGGCCTCGCGCGGCATAGAGGCCGATGCCGCTTCCATCGGGGACCAACCGGCGTGCCTCGTCGGACCGGTAGAACTGCTCAAAGGCGTGCTCGACGGTGCTCGTATCCATGCCGGGTCCCGCATCGCGGACCAGGATCTCCGAGACCAGTGCGTTCCTGCCTGGCGTCTCGTGGGCTTCGATCCTCACGGTGACCGTGGAACCGGCGGGGCTGTACTTCACGGCGTTGTCCATCAGGGCCCACAGCACCTGCTCGAATCGATCTGGGTCAGCGACCACCAGGTGCGGTGGCCCCGCCTGCTCGAGGGAGAAACCATGCTCGGTGTCGCGCAACGCATCCCAGGTTCTGCGCACAAGGGGCGCAGGCCGTAAGACCTCCTGCCGCGGTGTGAGCACGCCGACCTCGAGACGAGACACGACGAGGAGCTGGCCGACCATGCGGCGCAGCCGGTCCGCCTGGTGCGCGATCGTCTGGAGGTCGATCCGCGCGGCCTCGTCGACGTCAACGGATCCCTGCAGCTCGGAGGCAAGGGCCCGGATGCTGGTAAGGGGCGTCTGGAGGTCATGAGTGATGCCGCGAAGGAAGTCGGTCTGCACCGCGGCCATGCGGCTCAGCTCATCGGATTGCAGCCGCAGGCGGGTGTAGAGGAGGGCATGCTGGATTGCCGTCGCCGCATGCTGCCCAAGCAACCGGTACAGGTTCATGTCGGCCGGGGAGGGGTCCGGTCGCCCCTCCCATGGGGCGAGCAGGATGGCACGCAGCACTTCGCCCGCTGCCACGTCGACGACGACGAAGGCGCCCCAGGGCCCGGGGGCAAGGCGGGTGCCGCGCGCTGATCCATGGGGAGGGTCGGCGGTGGAGGCCCACCCGTGCACTTCGGACAGGGGCGCCGGGGGAGATCCGGGGTCAGGCCCATAGACGCCCGGACGAAGGTCCCCAGCTTGCTGCACTCGCAGCACGGCGAGGAGCCAAGTCGGGTCGCCCGTCACCTGGCGTGCGCCACCCACCATGGCACGCGCCACCGCCGGAGCGTCCTCCGAGATCGGCGCCGAGTGAACCAGGGCAGCAAGGTCGGAGATCTGCCGGTTGCGGTCCTCGAGCGTCGTGACCAGGCGTCGCTGGGGGCCCGAGAGGCCATCCTCTGCAGCCTGGGCTTCAGAATCGCGCCCAGGGCCGACCCCGCGTTCGGCAATCGTTACCATCGAGCGCGCCTCGCCGGCCAGCGGACGAGCGGCCAGGACCGCGACAAGCCCTGCCCACAGGGCAGTCGCCGCGACGGCGAACAGCAGCCCGGTGCCGCTCCCCAGGCGGGTGAGCCAGGTCGGTTGCGTGTCCGCAACCAGCACGAGCGCGGTCAGGGGAGGCAGTGCGGTCACCAGCAGCACGGCCAGCAGGCGCAGTGAGGGGCGTCCCCGAGTCACCGCGCTAACCGCCCTGCGGCGTGGACGCGAGCCGATAGCCGATGCCTCGCTCCGTCAGCAGGAAGCGAGGTCGATCCGGATCGGCTTCGATCTTCCGGCGCAGCCGACGGACCGTGACCCACACATACGAGGGATCTGCACCGTCAGACTCGGACCAGACGCGGTCGAGCAGGCTTTCGGTTGGGACGGTGTGGTCGATCTGCCCGATCAACAGGTGGAGCAGGCGGACCTCGGTGGGGGTCAGGGGTGCTGATGCTCCCCGTCTGCTCACCTTGCGCCCCACCAGATCGATCTCCAGATCTCCGCCGTCGAGCACCACCCGGGATCGACCACCGGCAGAGCGTTGGAGGACACGCTGCACCCGCGCGACCAGCTCGTTGGGGTCAAAGGGCTTGGTGATGTAGTCCTCGGCGTAATCCTCCAGGGCTCGCACCTTCGCCTCCGAGGCATCGACCGCGGAAAGGACGATGATCGGCAGGTCGGCAATGCGCTTGACCCGGGCGCACAGCTCGAAGCCATCCATGCCGGGCATCATCAGGTCGACGATCAGCAGCGCCGGCCATCGCTGTTCGAGGAGCGCCAGCGCAGCGGGGCCCGACGACGTGGTTGTCACGTCATAGCCCTCGCGCGTCATGCGGCGCGCCAAGACCGAGAGCAGCGTGGGGTCGTCGTCGACCAGCAGGATGGCCGGCCGCAATGCCGGCTGCATCGTCAGATGCCGGGGCCGGACATGACCGTGATGACCGCCGGCCCGAGGATCACGATGAAAATCGTCGGGAAGATGCAGCCGACCATCGGGAAGAGCATCTTGACCGGGGCCTTGGCGGCCATCTCCTCGGCTCGCTGCCGCCGCTCGATGCGCAGCTGCTGCGACTGGATCTGCAGGACCTTGGCGATCGGCACACCGAGCTGCTCGGCCTGCACGATGGCGCCGATGAAGTTGCTGATCGGTTGTGCATCGGCGCGTGCCGCCACGTCGCGCAGCGCGTCGCGCCGGGTGCGTCCCATGCGAATCTCAGCCAGGGCCTGGCGGAATTCCACGATCAGCGGGCCCTCCATCTTCTCCACGCACTTGGCCAGCGCGGCGTCGAACCCGAGTCCCGCCTCGACCGAGATGGTGAGCAGGTCAAGGGCGTCGGGAAGCTGCAGCACCATCTGCATGCCCCGACTCCGGATTCGCCGGCCCAGCCAGAACTCGGGTGCCATGAAGCCCACGGCGCCGCCGACCAGGGCGAAGAAGATAGCTGCCGCCCCAAGGCCGATCAGCAGCGAAAGGCCGGCGATCGCCAGCGCGAAGACGATGGCTGACAGGAATTTGACGCCCACCCAGTCGGCGCCGCGCAGGCCACCTGGATAGCCGGCCTTCTCGAGCTTGGCGTCGGTGCGCGCGATGAGGCCGCCCTGATCGCCGCGCCGCCCAACGCGCGACAGGCGCTTGACGATCGGTCGCATGACACGCTCGAAGAACGGCTGCTGCAGCTCGAACTCCTCGAGGCTCTTGGGTTGTACCACGAGCTGCTCCAGCCGCTGCTGAACGGCGTCCTTGGCCGGTCGTGCCGCCAGGCCATAGGTGATCAGCAGGACCGCGCCGGCGGCCAGCAGGGCGATGACGATCTGGGTGGGCATCTCTATCAAACCTTAATGTCGACGATGCGGCGGATGAAGAAGTAGCCGATCCCCATGCTGATAAGGCCGACGATGAACAGGATGACCCCGGTCGGCAGACCAAACGTGGTCGGTGGCGACTTCAGCATGACGCTGATGTACGACGGGCTGATCAGGAATAGGATGCCGCCCAGGCCGATGGGCAGCAGGGTGATGACGTATCCGCTGTACCGCTGCATCGAGGTGAGCACCTTGATCTCGCCCACGATCCGGACTCGCTCGCGAATGGTAAACGCGATGGAGTCGAGCACGGTCGCCAGGTTGCCACCGACCTGGCTCTGGATGTTGATGGCGGTGACCATCAGCTCCAGGTCTTCTGAGTTGAGGCGGCGAGCCAGGTTGTTGAGCGCCGGCTGCAGCGCAACGCCCAGGCTCATCTCGCGCACCACCCGCTCGAACTCTTCGGAGATCGGCGGGCGCGCCTCGCGTGTGACCAGCTCGAGCCCCTGGAGGAACGACGACCCGGCGCGCAGCGAGTTGGCGAGCAGGGTGATGGTGTCAGGCAGCTGACGGCTGAACGCGTTCAGACGCTTCCGCTGCCGATAGCCCAGGTACCAGCGCGGGAAATAGGCGCCGATGGCGAACATCACCGCGAGGGCGATCGGATTCTGGAAGCCCGGGATGATGATACCCAGGACGAGGGCGACTCCCACGAAGACGAATGGCGAGGCCGCCCAGGCGGCGACAAACTCAGCCGGGCGCAGCTTGAGGTCCGCCCGCGCGATGTCGGTCGAGAGGCGCGTGCTGAGATCCTGCCCCTCGATCGCCCGGGAGATGCCGGCAAGCACCGCCGAGCTGCGCTCACTGGCCTTCGGCACCGGTAGACCCTGCGCCCGCGCGTAGCGTTCCAGGCGCGAGGCAACCCCGTCGGAACCGCCGCTCATCGCGACGCCGACAGCGATCAGCAGCACCGCGCCGGCGGCGAGACCTGCGATCAGGAACGGCAGCATGCCCATCTGGCGAATGACTCCTTAGAAGGGTGAGCCGAAGACGTTCGGCGGCAGGTGGATGCCCGCAGCCTCGAACTTTTCGACGAACTTGGGGCGAATCCCGGTGGGTCGCAGCTTGCCGTGGATCTTCCCCTCCTCGACGCTGGTCTGCTCGAAGACGAAGATGTCCTGCATCACCACCACCTCGCCCTCCATCCCCTGGACCTCGGTGATGGCCACGATCTTGCGCGACCCATCCTTGAGGCGGTTCTGGTGGACGATCAGGTCGACGGCCGATGCGATCTGCTCCCGGATGGCGCGCAGCGGCAGGTCCATGCCGGCCATCAGCACCATGGTCTCGAGTCGAGCCAGCATGTCGCGTGGCGAGTTGGCGTGGCCGGTCGACATCGAGCCGTCGTGGCCGGTGTTCATCGCCTGCAGCATGTCAAGCGCCTCAGCGCTGCGGCACTCCCCGACCACGATCCGGTCGGGGCGCATGCGCAGCGAGTTCCGCACCAGGTCGCGGATCGGGATGGCGCCCTTGCCCTCGATGTTCGACGGGCGGGACTCGAGGGTCACCACGTGCTCCTGGCGCAGCTGGAGCTCGGCGGCATCCTCGATGGTCACGATCCGCTCGTCGTCGGGGATGAACGAGGAGAGGATGTTCAGCATCGTCGTCTTGCCGGAGCCCGTGCCGCCGGAGACGAAGATGTTCAGGCGGGCCTTCACGCAGGCCTCCAGAAACTCGAACATCTCCGGGGTGGCGGTACCGAAGCGGATCATGTCCTCGACGGTGAAGGGGGTGGCTGCGAAC
>JANMPX010000069.1:0-2984 GCA_031370085.1 Chloroflexota bacterium
GACCAGGCTGCCGCGGAGATCGGGAAGGCTGACGTCGCCGTCATCAGCGTCAATCGCCAGTTCTTCGACACGCCAGCCTATCGCAAGGCGCTCTTCGATTTTGCCGCGGCCGGTAAAGGTCTCGTCATGCTGCACCCCGGCACGTGGTACGGTTTCGCGCAATGGCCGGAGCTGAATGCGGCCATCGTCGGGGGCGGGTCCCGCGGGCACGACCGCATCGCCAGGTTCTCGGTCAATGCCGTGAAGCCCGATCATCCGGTGATGAAGGGCGTGCCGGCGTCGTTCGAGGTCGAGGACGAGCTCTATTATGTGAACGCGGAAGCGGATAAGATTCCGCCCGGCACGGCGTCAATCGAGGTGCTGGCGGAGACTTCGCCGAGCGTGCGGTTCAAGCAGCCGCACCCCGCCGTCTGGATCACCAGGCACACCACCGCGCGAATCGTCGGGATCGCGCTAGGCCACGACGAGAGGGTCCATGACCATCAGGCGTTCAAGACGCTGCTGGCCAACGCGGTGAAGTGGGCGGGCCGAGTGCGGTAGTCTGTGCCAGGTTCGCGTGGCGGAGAGCTGTGACAAAACTATGAGCGAAGCAACTGGGAGTCTCGAGGGCATCGCGCCCAACGCCAAGCGTCTGCTGTGGGCCGGCTTCCTGGCCATTCTTGCCGCCGGCATCGGCTTCGGAATCCGCGGCGGCATCCTTGCCAACTGGGCCGCTGAATTCGGCTTCACCGGTGGGCAGCTCGGCGCCATCGGCGGAGCCGGTTTCACCGGCTTCTGTTTCGGCATCATCATCGGCGGCGTGGTCGTCGACAAGATCGGCTACGGCAAGCTGATCGTGGCGGCGTTTCTGTTCCATGTCCTGTCGGCCTTCATCACGTTCGCCGCGACCAAGGGACAGGCCCAGGCCACGGCCTACATGTTTCTGTATATCGGCACGTTCGTTTTCGCACTCGCCAACGGCACACTCGAAGCGGTCGCCAACCCGCTCGTCTCCACGCTCTTTCCCGACGACCGCACGCATTACCTGAACATCCTGCATGCGAGCTGGCCGGCGGGTCTTGTGATCGGTGGCCTCGTCGGGTGGATTCTCGGGGACGGCATGCACCTGAGCTGGAAGCTGCAGCTCGGACTCTTTCTCGTGCCGACCGTGCTCTACGGCGTCGCGTTCTTCGGTCAGCGGTTTCCGAAGTCCGAGGCGTCCGCCAAGGGCCTCACCATCGGCCAGATGCTTCAGGAGGTGGGGATTCTGGGCGCGCTCGTCGCGTGCGTCCTGATCGGCCTGTTCTTCAAGGAGCAGCTGGGTGGAATCCTCGCGTTCTTCACCGGGAACCCGTTTTTTAACTCACCCGCCTGGGGCTACCTCGCCTGGGCCGTCGCTTTCGGTCTGGTCCTGCTCGTTGCCATCAAGACCAATTTTTCGCTCGGATCGATGCTGCTGTTCGTGCTGTTCGTGACCCACGCTCTCGTGGGTGCCGTCGAGCTCGGCACCGACGGCTGGATTCAAAACATCACCGGCAACATATTGACGCCGGCCCAGGGCAAGATCCTGTTCGTGTTCACGTCGCTGCTCATGTTCTCGCTGCGCTTCTGCGCGCACTGGATCGAGACCCACCTCAAGGTGTCTCCGATCGGCCTGCTCTTCATCTGCTCGGTGCTCGCCGTCATTGGCCTGAGGATGGTCAGCGGCATCGAGACCTTCGCCGGTGCGATGATCGCGCTCGCCGTGTACGCCCTCGGCAAGACGTTCTTCTGGCCCACCATGCTGGCCGTGGTCGGAGACCGTTTCCCGCGCACCGGAGCCGTCGCGATGTCGATCATGGGTGGCATCGGCATGATGTCGGCCGGCCTCCTCGGGGGCCCCGGCCTGGGCTACGCCAAGGACCGCTTCACCGCCGAGCACCTCAGGACGACCGCTCCGGCTGTCTATGAGCAATACAAGGCACCCGTGCCCAGCAAGTTCCTCTTCCTGGACGAAGCGACAGGGCTCGACGGGACGAAGCTCTCGGTCGCGCAGACTGCTGCGGCCAGGACGCCGGAGCAGCAGATGGTGGCCGACGCCAGCATCATCGGCGACCGTAAGACGCTGAAGGCGGATGCGTTCATTCCGGCCGTGATGGCCGCGATCTACCTGCTGTTGTTCCTCTACTTCAAATCCATTGGCGGGTACAGGGCGGTGCGTATCGACGCGGTCGGCGCTCCCGCGAAGCACTGACCGCAACCGCACGAGGCAGGTTACCGTTACCCAGCACGGCTACTCTCAAAGAGATTAGGCTTGACAGTGCGGATCTTTGGCGCTAGCTTTCGGGACTGGACCGCAATGAAAACGCTTTCATTGGTCCGAAACGCTCGGTCTCCGAGCGGTCGTGTCTGGACCCCTTCGGGAGGTTGAGATGGCGAGGACCTGTCGTGACGTGCTCCGCGTCCTAGTGACCGCGCTCTGCTTGAGTCTCTGCTCGAGCGGTCCCCTTCTGGCACAGCGAGCCGATAGAGCCATTATCAGTGGCGTCGTCACCGACGCGCAGAGTTCCGCGACTCCCGGCGCGACGGTCACGGTCCGCAATGAAGCCACCGGTGTCGACACCGTTCTGGTGACCAACACGGCCGGGGCCTATACCAGTCCGCCGCTGGTGCTCGGCCGGTATACGGTGACGGTCGACCTGGCCGGATTCAAGAAGTCTGTGACGGCTGGCATCCTGCTCGAGGGTGGAGACTTGTCCCGCCATGATGTCACCATGCAAGTCGGCTCGGTCGCGGAGACGGTTGAAGTCATGGCCCGGAGTGGACTCAACGTCACCCAGCCCGACGTGAGCCACTCGGTGAACGAGAAATACTACCGCGACCTTCCGATCGTGACGGCCGGAGATGTCCGCCTTGCCGAGTCCGTACTTCTGATGCAGCCTGGCTACCTTCCCATGAAGCCGAACGGTGACCCGATGTTCCGTGGCAGCCAGTTCAACTCCCGCATCAACGGCGGCCAGACGATG
>JANMPX010000115.1:0-13175 GCA_031370085.1 Chloroflexota bacterium
CCCCCCCCCGTGTGATTGTCCCCCCCCCCCCGCGTGCCCGGGGGGGGGGGGCCGCTCCTGGCTCAGGCCCCGCCCCCCCCCCCCGTGGATCCCCGGGGGGGTCCGGGCCCGTCGGGTGGACGGGCGGACCGGACCACCCGACTCCTGTCAGGCCTGCCAGGGGCAGGCCGTCAGGTCAGTGCGCGGCGATCGTAACCCACGCGTAGAACAGCTCGCCGGTGCTGCTGTCCTGGCTGGTCGCGACCAGGTTCTGGACCCAGGGCTTGACCAGCGTGAAGCGCTGGCTGAACCGCAGCGGGATGATCGGGGCGTCGGCCATGACCATCTCCTGGGCCTGGTTGTACAGCGGGACCTGATCGGCGAGGGTGGCCTTGGCGGCCGCCTCGGCGAGAAGCGCATCAACCTGCGGGTTGCAGTACGCCATGTTGTTGTTCCCACTGGTGCACGAGATGAGGTCCGTCAGGAAGTTGTTCGGGTGCGGGTAGTCCGCTCCCCATCCGAGACGGAAGATGTCGAACGGGTCCTCGGAGAGACGCGCCAGGTAGGCGCCCCACTCCAGGCCGACCGGCTCAACGGTGATGCCGAAGGCGGTTCGCCACTGCTCCTGCATGAAGGCGACCCGATCCTCCCAGTCGGCACCGGTGTTGTACCCGACCTGAAGCTTCAGGTCGGCCGCCTTGATGCCGAGCTCGGCGAGGCCAGCGGCGAAGTCCTTCTTGGCCTGATCAACGCTGAACGGGATGAAGGCGGTGTCCTGGTAGCCGGGCATGCCCGGGGGAACCAGGCTGTCGGCCACCGTCCCGATGTTGTTGAACGTGGTCTTGATCATCGTTTGCTTGTCGATCGCCTCGCTGAACGCCTTGCGAAGCAGCTTGCTCTTGGTGAAGGGGCCCTTGGGATCCTTCATGTCGAAGCCGAAGTAGGTGATCGAAAGGATGTCGCCGGAGAGGATCTGGGCGGAGAGAGTCGGGTCATCCTTGACCCGCTGGACCTCGGCGCCGGGAACAGTACCGATGTCGAGCTCATCGGCCTCGTAGGCCGCCAGGCTCGCCGTCGGGTCGTCGATCATCGACATCTCGACCCGGGCGATCTTGACCGGCTCGCCGGTCCAGTTCGGGTTCGGTTCGAGAACGATCTGGGAGTTGTGCTCCCACTTGGTCATGATCATCGGGCCGGAGCTGACGTATCCGGCAGACTCGCCCCAGGTCATCCCGGCCTTCTGCGGCACGGTCACCCAGAGGGTGGCGATGTACACGAAGAACGAGGCAGGCTGGGTCAGCTCGACCACGAAGGTCTTGTCATCCGGCGCCGAGACGCCAAGCTGCTCCAGGTCGGTATCCTTCAACTTGGCAGGATCGATCGCCTGGATCTCGTTGTAGCCCTTGACGTAGGCCATCACGTAGCTATAGCCCGCGGCCTCCTTGGGGCTCGACAGGCGGCGCCAGCTGTACACGAAGTCGGCAGCGACGATCGGATCGCCGTTGCTGTACTTGCTCCCATCCTTCAGATGGAAGGTGATCTTCGTGCCGTCGGGCGCGACGTCCCAACTGCTGGCCAGGCCCGGAATGACGTTCAGGTCCTTGTCGAAGTAGGCCAGCGGGAGGGTCAGCGAGCGGAGCACCTGGATGGAGGCGCTGTCGGTCGCCTGCGTCGGGTCGAGTGACGGGGGCTCGTTGCCGATGTCAACTCGCAGGACCTGGTCCGCAGCCTTGGTGCTCGGGCCCACGCTGCCCGAGGGACCGGTGCTTGCGCCTGGCGACGAGCACGCCGCAAGGACGAGCCCGAGTGCGACAAAGGCACCCATGAATTTCTTGGTCCACATAAACCTTATCCTTTCGCCTGTGAGGCGTGAGTGGAGCGAGCCGCCTGTTGTGCGGCTGATCGCCGTGCAGTCACGGCCTTTGGGGTCCATGTCGTCACAGCGATCTTCGCGGTTACGACCTCCTCTCCTCCTGCGCGATGGGTCCAACCCAAGTCGGGATGAATGCCAATCCACCGCGGGCAGGCGCGCTGGCACACGGGCACCAGTCACCGTCCCGCCGGGCAGAAGCCAGCCAATGATGAACCGCAGCGTAAGGCCGCGTCAACAAAGCATAACCTCAAACCCGCCTTGCGGGGCCACCAGTACTACCCTCGCCGAGCTGGTTCGGTTCAGCAGCGCGGCTCAGGGGATGACCGCGTAGCCTTCGGCACGGGCGATCCGCTCGAGGGCCACACCCTTGCCGACGATCGTGAACGGCCGGCGCTCTCCCGAGCTCAACGGAGCCGTGCTCCCCGGATCGACGATGGCGCCAACCAGGTTGCCGGCCGCGTCAAAGAAGGCCACGCCGATCGACGGCGCGTGCAGGCGGCTCGATCGCAGCGTCTCGACCAGCATGCCGCTCACCTCGACCAGCCCGTTGCCAGCGTCGCGCCAGGCCAGGTCGCTGACCTGCACCGGGATCCCGGGCAGGTCGTCCATGCCACGCGTCGGGCAGTACTTGATATGGGTGATGAGGTCGCCGGGCGTGCCGCTGCCGCGAACCGCCTGCCCACCCATGACGTAAACCGCCTGGCCGCCGGGCTGGATCACCGCCGGGCTTGGAAAGAACCGACCGGCGCGCGTGTAGATCGCGTCACCGCCTGCCTGCCACTCGAGGCGAACCACCGGGGTGTACAGCTGCGTCGGCTCATAGTCGTACAGGGTGTTGAGAAAGGTGACCGGCTCCTCGCCAACGTTGCGCAGGACGAAGTACATGCTCGCCACGCCGTCGCGCACGAAGACCTGCTCGGTCATCTCCCCGCGGTACGGCTTCACCGGCCCCGGGACCGGCGGCACTTCGAATCGCAGGGAGATGTCCGCCCGTCCGACCACCGATGCCGATGGTGCGCCAGGCGACGGGCGACTCGATTCTGCGGGAGGGACTGCGCAGGAGGTCACCAGCATGGCAACGGCCAATCCGACCAGTCCGGCGGCGCGGCGTGCTCGCCGCGCGCCGATCACGGCAACAGGCCCGACAGCGGATTGGCTTGCGGGCGTGGCCGGAGTGTCGGGTCATCGAACGCGATGAGGCCGGTCGCCGGCGACGAGGGCTCGGGCCCCCCGCCGTAGCGGAATGTCAGCGGCGCCTGTGGACCGGGAACATCGATCGCCCGCTCCTGGAACCCCGGCCAGGCGACCGGCTGGAGGAGCCGAGGCCGATCCGCGTCGCGCGACATCGTCACCGCGATGACCATCAGCCCAATCGCCGCAGCAGCCGGCACGACGCGCGCCCAGCGGACCAGTCGATCCGACCACGATGGCGCCGCGTCGAGCGCGAGGGCGCGCTGGCGAACGGTCTGCCAGCTGGACGCCGACGGGGATCCGCCGGCCACCCGCGCCTGAAGGGCGCCGCGGAGCTGGACCACCAGGGCGCGGTCGAGCCCCACCGCTTCGCGACAGGGACCGCAGGTCTCGAGGTGGCGCAGGTGCGGATCGGAGTGCCAGTCGAGCGCCTCGCCGAACCGAAACCGCTCGAGGAGCTCCCGGCTGACCCTACGGCAGCTCATCGCCGGCCAAGCTCGGCACAATCCGCGTCGCCATCCGGCGCTCGGCCGGCAGGAGGGTGCGGAGCGCCTTGAGGGCGTAGTGCAGCCGCGACTTCATCGTACCGACCCGGCAGGCGGCAATCCCGGCCGCCTGTGCCAGCGAATAGCCGTGCAGGTAGTACAGGATGATGGCGGTCTGTTGCTTGGGCGGCAGCGCGTCGATGCCGCGCTGCAGGACATCGATGATCTCCCGCGACTCGGCAACCTGCTCTGGTCGCGTCGCGAGGTCGGCCACCAGGTTCGCGATCAGCCCGGTGAGCGGCTCGGCGCGGCCGCGCCGTCGGGCGATCCGGCTGTAGCACAGGTTGGTGGTGACCCGCTGCAGCCACGGCAGCGGCGAGACGTCGCGCCGCAGCCGATGGCGGACCCGGTAGGCGGTGATGAAGCAATCCTGGAGGATCTCCTCGGCCAGGAACGGGTCGCGCGTGATGGCCAGCGCGGTCCCGTACACCTGCCGCTTGTAGGCGTTGAAGAACTCCTCGAATGCATCGATGTCGCCCGACTGCATTCGCTCGACGAGACCGTTCGGCCGTTCTCCAGCCACAGGCACCCCACGTTTGATGGGCCGATCGGCACCCATACTACGCTCAGACTCGGTTGGCGGTTCAGCCCGGCTCAATCGCCGGCGGTGTCGAATCGGTGCCGCAGATCGGGCCTTCGTGCGGCGGTCGCTTCGTCGAGGCGGCCCACCGGCGTCGTCTCTGGTGCTCGTCGCAGCGCGTCAGGGTCGTTGGCTGCCTGCTCGGCGATGGTGCGCATGATCTCCACAAAGCGATCCAGCGTCTCGAGCGACTCGGTCTCGGTCGGCTCGACCATCATCGCCTCCTCGACGATCAGCGGGAAATAGATGGTCGGCGGATGGATCCGATGGTCGAGGATCGCCTTGGCCATGTCCAGGGTGCTGATGCCGTGCTCGCGCTTCTGGCGTCGCCCGCTGAGGACCATCTCGTGCTTGCAGATGCGATCGTAGGGAAGGTCAAAGGAGCCAGCGAGCTGGACACGCAGGTAGTTGGCGGCCAGGACCGCATCATCGCTGACCTCCCGAAGGCCCGCACCACCGTTGCTCCGGATGTAGGTGTACGCCCGCACGAACATGCCGAAGTTCCCGGTGAAGGATCGAACGCGACCGATGGCCGATGGGCGCGCGCCGGCACCTTCAAGCCCAAAGCGCGCCCCCGGGGTGCTGCGCCCCTGCCAGGCGTGGCGCCTGACCGTCTCGGGATCTCCCTCCACCAGGAGCGGCAGCGGGCCGGGCAGGAACGGAGCCAGCCGCGCGCTGACCCCGACCGGGCCGGCACCGGGGCCGCCGCCGCCGTGCGGCGTCGAGAAGGTCTTGTGCAGGTTGAAGTGCATGACGTCGAAGCCGGCCTCTCCCGGGCGGAAGCGACCGAGAATGGCGTTGAGATTCGCGCCGTCCATGTACGCGATGGCGCCAGCACCCTTGACGGCGGCGAGCACCTGGTCGATCTGGTCCTCGAAGATGCCCAGCGTCGATGGATTGGTGATCATCAGCGCGGCGACGTCATCGCCGAGGGCTGCCTGCAGCGCCCCCAGGTCGATCCCTCCGCGATTGTTCGACGGGATCGTCAGCGCCGTATAGCCGACCATGGTGGCGGTTGCCGGGTTGGTGCCATGGGCGCTGTCGGGGACGAGCACCTTGGTCCTGGCCGCCCCCTCCCCGCGCGATCGGTGGTAGGCACGCGTCATGAGCAGTCCGGTCAGCTCGCCGTGGGCGCCGGCGGCCGGCTGCAGGCTGGCCGCCGGGAAGCCGCTGATCTCCTTGAGCAGCTCGGTCAGCAGCCACTCCAGCTCGAGGCTGCCCTGTGCCAGCGAATCGGGATCGAGCGGGTGTGACTCGGCCAGCCCGGGAAGCCGCGCCGCCCATTCGTTCACCTTGGGGTTGTATTTCATGGTGCACGAGCCCAGGGGGTAGAAGCCGAGGTCGATCGCGTGGTTGAGGTGGCTGAGGCGGTTGAAGTGGCGGAGCAGGTCGAGCTCGCTCACCTCGGGCAGTCGCGGAGCACGCTCGCGCAGTTGTGCGGGAGGAACTGCCGGCTGTGTGGCCGCTGCGGCCGCGGCCGTGGCGGAGGCGGCCGGGAAGCGCACCGCACGGCGCCCCGGGCGCGACGCCTCGAAGATCAGCGGCTCGACGATGGTCAGCTCCCCCACCATCTCGGGCGACTGGAATGCCGCGCCGCGCCCCGATGCGTCTTCGGCGGTCGGGCGACTCAGCGTGGTCACCGGTTGGCTCCCAGCGCGGCGACAAAGGCATCGATCTCCTCGTCGCGGGTCAGCTCGGTGGCGGCCAGCAGCAGCGTGTCGCGCAGCTGGGGGTAGTCAGGCCCGAGGACGAGGCCGGCCACGATCCCCTGCTCCGCGAGGGCAGCATGCCGTCGCGCCGCATCGGGGATCTGGATCGCAACCTCGGCGAAGTACGGCGCGCTGAATCGGCGCGTCCCCAGGCCGGCATCCTCGATCGCCGCGGCGAGGTGGCGTGCCTGGGTCATCGACAGCTCAGCCACCTCACGGAGCCCCGCCGGGCCGACGGCGGTCAGGTAGGTGGTCGCCGCGAGGGCGCACAGCGCCTGGTTGGTGCAGATGTTGCTCGCCGCCTTCTCGCGCCGGATGTGCTGTTCACGCGCCTGCAGGGTCAGCACGTATCCCCGACGTCCGCGAGCGTCGCTGGTGGCACCGACCAGCCGTCCCGGCATCTGCCGTACCGATTCCATGCGGGCTGCCATCAGCCCCACGTAGGGTCCGCCGTAGCTGAGCGGAATGCCAAGCGGCTGTCCCTCCGCGGCGACGATGTCGGCTCCGTACTCCCCCGGCGCTTCCAGCAGCGCCAACGAGGTTGGCTCGACCAGCGCCACCAGCTGTGCGCCGGCGGCGTGGGCGGCGCCGGCGAGCTCGCGCATCGGCTCGATCCCGCCGAAGAAGTTGGGCTGCTGCACCACGAGGCAGGCAACCCCGGAGTCAAGCAGCCGGGTGGCGGCCTCGACGCCGGTCAGGCCGCTGCCGCCGGCTGCAAGGTCGGCGGGCACACTGACCACCTCGATCCCCGGACCGGAGCAATAGGTCTCGATGACGCGGCGGACCTGGGGATTCACCCCGCTCGAGATCGCGATCCGATCGCGATGCGTCAGGCGGCAGGCCATCAGCGCGGCCTCGGCGGTGGCGGTCGCCCCGTCGTAATGGCTGGCGGTGGCCACCTCCATCCCGGTCAGCTCGCAGATGAGCGACTGAAACTCGTAGATGCTCTGCAGTGTTCCCTGGCTGACCTCGGGCTGGTAGGGCGTGTACGAGGTCGAGAACTCGCTGCGACCGATCACCTCGCCGACCACCGACGGAACCAGGTGTCGATAGGCGCCCGCTCCCAGGAAGCTGATCCGTGGGATGGCATTGCGACCCGCCAGGCGCAACAGCTCGGCCCGCACCTCCTGTTCGGTCAGCGGCGGCGGCAGCTCGAAGCGAGTGGCGCGCACGGATGTGGGGATATCGGCGAACAGCTCATCGACCGATGACACGCCGATCACCGAGAGCATCCGCTCTCGATCGGCGTCGGTGTGTGGCGAGTAGGCCATCAGCCGGCGGTCAGCTCCGCGTACGCGGCAGAGTCCAGCAGCGCCGCAAGCTCACCGGTGTCGCCGATCGTCAGACGAACGATCCAGCCGGAGGCAAACGGGTCGCTGTTGAGCAGCTCCGGGCTGTCGCGCAGAGCCGCGTTGACCTCGGTCACGACGCCGGAGATGGGCGCATACAGATCGCTCACCGCCTTCACGCTCTCGACCACGCCGAAGGTCGCAAACTGGGTCAGCCGCGACCCGACCTCGGGGAGCTCGACGAAGACGATGTCACCCAGCTCATCGGCCGCGAAGCTCGTGATCCCGATGGTCGCCTGCGACGCGTCGACGCGAACCCATTCGTGCTCGCGGGAGTAGCGGAGGTCGTCGGGATACATCGGTCGCATCGGCTCCTTGGCTGCGTGCAGATCCGCCGACGTCAGGCGGCGTCTGGCTTTGGGCGACGGTAGAAGGGCAACTTTACCTGCTCGGCTCGGAAGGGGCGGTCGCGGACCATCACCTCGACCGATGCGCCCGGTTCGGCAGCGGCGGCCGGCAGGTAGGCCATCGCCACCCGCTGGTTCAGGGTCGGCGACAGGGTTCCGCTGGTGACCACGCCCACCTCACGGCCATCGATACGCAGCGGATAGCCGTGACGGGCGATCGCATCGTCGCGCATGACCAGCCCGACAAGCCTGCGTCGAGGGCCTGCCTGCTGAACGGCGGCCAGTGCCGCGCGACCCACGAACTCGCCCTTCTCCAGCTTCACCACCCGCCCGAGATTCGCCTCGTACGGATTGACGGTGCGGTCGAGCTCGTTTCCGTAGAGTGGCATGCCGGCCTCCAGGCGCAGCGTGTCGCGACAGCCGAGCCCGCAGGGCTTGAGGCCGATCGGTGCGCCGGCGGCCATCAGCGCAGCCCACAGGGCGGGCGCGCGCCGGGCCTCGCAGAACAGCTCGAAGCCATCCTCGCCGGTGTAGCCGGTGCGCGCCACCAGGCAGTCGATTCCGGCGACCTTGCCCCGCATCGACCGGTAGTTGCCCAGCGACGTCAGGTCCAGGTCGGTCAGAGAGGCCAGGATCTCGGCGGCACGCGGCCCTTGCGGCGCGATGAGTGCGGTGCGGTCCGAGCGGTCGTCGATGGTGGCGTCGAAATCGCTGTGCTCGCGCAGTCGGTGCAGGTGGTCGAGAACCGCCTCGCGGTTCGAGGCGTTGCAGACCACCAGGAACCCGTCCTCGACCCGGTAGAGAATCAGGTCGTCGATGATGCCGCCATCCTCGGTGCACAGCATCGAGTACTGGGCCTGCCCCGGCTCGAGCGCACCGGGGTCGCTGATCACCGCATAGCGCAGAAAGGCAAGCGCCTCGGGGCCGCCGATCTGCACCTCGCCCATGTGCGACAGGTCGAACAGCCCAGCCGCGCTCCGGACGGTTCGGTGCTCGTCGATGATCGAGACGTACTGCAGCGGCATCTCGTAGCCGGCAAACGGGACCATCCGCGCTCCGAGTGCCAGGTGGATGGCATGCAGCGGAGTCTCACGCAGCACCGGCG
Source organism: Chloroflexota bacterium (assembly GCA_031370085.1). Lineage (GTDB taxonomy): Bacteria > Chloroflexota > Limnocylindria > QHBO01 > QHBO01 > CF-167. The sequence continues at coordinate 8,679 of JANMPX010000115.1, forward strand.
GGTCCTCCGTCACCCGGCGGCTCCCGAGGCGCTGGTGGCGACGATCGGCTGGTCATGGTCGACGAGCAGCGCTGCCGCCTCCTCGACCACCCTGCGCTCGGTGGCGTGGCTCATGATGCGCAGCGCCTCCTCGAGCTCAACCCAGCACACCTCGTCGAACTCGTGGTCGTGCAGCGCCGGGTCGCCCCCGATCGGCTCCATCAGGAAGAAGTGGACCGTCTTGTGAAACCGCGTCCGGCCCCGGACGAAGAAGTAGGTGATGGCTCGCAACGGGCCCTCGATGCGGACCTCGAGCCCGCTCTCCTCGCGGGTCTCGCGGATGGCCGTCTCCTCGATCGTCTCGCCCGCATTGGGGGTTCCCTTCGGCAGCGCCCAGAGCCGCGGCTCACGGCGATGCACCAGGGCGATCTGCAGGCGACCGTCAGCGACTCGATGAACGACCCCGCCGGCAGACGTGGCGCGGGCGGTGCGCAGCCCAGACACGCCGGGCCGCTACGCGCGGCGTGCGCGCGGCAGCCCGAGAGGCAGGAGGGCGCGCCGCGGACTGACGCGGCCGATCCGGCCGACCGAGGGGAAGCGGAAGCGACTGGTCTGGGAGCGCAGGGCGGCGATCGTCGGCGCCGTCTGTCGCGCGGCTCGCGGGCGATGGTAGACGGTCGTGTCGCGGCCGAGTCCCATGCGTGGCCGACGCGCGCTGCCTCGACCAACTCCGAAGGCGATGGACGGATGGGAGACGAAGCTGGCCGTCAGACTCACTCGCATGGCGGCCATTGTACGCCGCCCCGCTGCCGGCGCAACCTGATTCACAGACCCTCGGCCACGTCGTTCAGCAGCGCCCGATACACCTCCACGACCTCGCCGATGCGCCCCGCTCGGTCGAAGCGAACCGCCCCTGCAGCGGCCGCGGCCGCCATGGCGGCGCGTCGTCGCGGGTCGACCGCCAGTACGGTCATGGCATCCCCCAGCTCGCCCTCCAGCACCAGCAATCCGTCGATCCCCGACCGCACCGCGTCGCGCGTTCCGGGCGCGTCGACGGCCGCGACCGGCAGGCCGCAGGCCAGCGCCTCGGCCACTACCAGCCCCTGCGTCTCGGTCCGTGACGCGAAGGCGAACAGGTCGGCCCCCTTCAGCAGCGCCAGTGCCTCGGGGCGCGGCAGGGCTCCGGTCAGATGCACGCGCTCCCCGATTCCGAGCGCGCCCGCCTGGACGCCCAGTGCAGAGCGCCGCGGCCCGCCGCCGACCATCAGCAGGCGCAGCGCCGGGTCAAGCCGGGCAGCAGATGCGAAGGATTCCAGCAGCAGGTCAACGTTCTTCTCGCGCGCGAGGCGCCCCAGCGAGGCGACCACCACGCTATCAGCCGGCCAACCTGCCAGCGGTCGAGGGTCCGCAGCGGGCATGGCCGCGATGTCGGACACCTCGATCCCGGTCGGGATCCAGACCACCCGGGGGCGGGGTGGCCTGCCGAGCCGAGCCGTGATCTCGGCGGCCAGGTCGGAGCCGGGAGCGATCACTGCCGCGCAGCGATGCCAGAAGCCGCGCAGGTGCGCCTCCAGCGCAACCGCTCCCGGGCGGGCAAGCGGACCCAGGTAGTGGCGGTAGTCGCCGAATCGGGTGTGGTGCGTGAAGACCAGCGGGGCACCGACGCGCTCGGCGACCCGCCGCGCCATCCAGCCGGAGACGAACGGGGAGTGGGCGTGGACGATCTGCGGATCGAAGGTGACGGCCTGGCGGAGCGTGCTCGACCAGAGGCGTGCCGGGATCCGGTAGCCAGGTGGCGCTGGAGGCGGCAGCTGGATGGAAGGCAACCAGGCGATGCGCGGCTCGGGGCCGCCGGCACCAGCGGTTCCGGGCACGGAATCGCGTGCCGGCCGCGGCGCGATCAGCAGCACGTCGTGGCCTTCGGCGGCCAGGCCGCGCGCGAGTGCCTCGGTGGCGATGGTCACTCCCGACAGGTACGGCAGATAGCTCTCGGTGAAGATCGCGATCCGCAGCGGCGCGCCGGTCACCTATGCCGCCTCCCGGGTCCCGACATGCAGCGTCGCCATGCCACTCGACAGGCGCCGCCAGGTCACCCGCCCAAGGCCGGCATTCCGCAGCAGCTCGGCGATGGCCTCTGGACCGGGATATCGACGCAGGCTGTCGGGCAGGTAGCGGTAGGCCGCTCCGCGGCGCAGCATCCGCCCGAGAAGCGGCACCATCCGCTGGAACCAGCCTCGATACAGGAGCAGGCCGACGCCCCCGGCCGGCTCGGCGATCTCGAGGACCACCAGCCGCCCGCCCGGCACCAGCACCCGGCTCATCTCGGCCAGGCCGACGCCGTAGTCGGACAGGTTCCGCAAGCCGAAGCCGACCATCACCACCTCGAACGAGGCGTCGCCCACGGGGAGGTGGAGGGCGTCCGCGCGCTGGTAGTGGACCGCCACGCCGCCGGCCTCGCGGCGGCGCCGAGCCCGGGCGAGCATCTGCGCGGACAGGTCAATCCCGAGCACCTCCCCGCCCGGCGCCACCGCGAGGCCGGCGGCGCGCGTCAGAAGCCCCGTCCCGCATGCCACGTCGAGGACCCGCATCCCCGGCGCGAGCCTGGCGACCTCGATCGCCGCTCGACGCCAGCGCGCATCCAGGCCTGCGGTCATAACCATGTTCATGAGGTCATAGACCGGCGCGATCCGGTCGAACAGGCGCGTCACCTGGTCGGGAGGGATCGGATTCCCGGAAGGCTTCCCAACCGCGCTTGACCGGGTCATCCGAAACGGAACCTCCTGGCTCGTCGCGCCGGCAGGAGGGTGAACGACCGCCGGGCGGGACGGATCGGATGGTGGGCGATACTGGATTCGAACCAGTGACCTCACGGATGTGAACCGTGCGCTCTAACCGACTGAGCCAATCGCCCACGCGGGGATGCGCAGTATAGCGATGGCCAGGTCGACCCTCAATCGGCGAAGCGATTCAGCCTGTCCGCCAGAACGCGTGCCGAGATCCCGCTGATCGCGAATCGCTTCCGTCTCGAACGGGCGCCGCTGACCAGCTGCAGCGCCGATTGCGGAAGGCCGATTGCCGACGCCACGAGCCGCCGGACGGCCTCGTTAGCCTCTCCGTCGGCCGGCGGGCGAGTGACGCGCACCCGCAACTCGCCGTCCTGGTACGGGCCGACCCGATCGGTGCCGGCGCGAGGCGTGACGAGCACTGCCAGGAGCTCGCTCACGCCGCTACAGGCGAACGACGAGGCGCATCAGGAGGCCCAGCACGAGCATGGCGATCAGCGGCGCCCAGTCGAGCCCCACCGCGGGGGGGACGAAGCGTCGGATCGGCGCCAGGAACGGCTCGGTGGCCTGGTAGATGAAGGCGATCAGGCCGCCACCGCCGGCAGGGGCGACCCAGCTGACCACGACCCGCGCGAGGACGAGCAGCATCAGCGCCCCCAGCAGCAGCTGTACGAAATTGACGACGACCAACGGCATCACCTGGAGGATAGCAGCGGCGCCTCAGCCCGGCCGCGGACCGAAGATGGCGGTGCCGATGCGGACCAGCGTGGCACCCTCCGCGACGGCGGCCTCGGCATCGCCCGACATCCCCATCGAGAGTTCCGGAAGAGCTCGTCCGATGCATTGCTGCAGGGCGTCGCGCAGTTTGCGCAGGTGACTGAACAGGTCCCGCGCCTCCGCGATCGGGGCTCCCTCTCGGCCGATCGTCATCAGCCCGGTCAGCTGCGCGGCTCCTAGGTCGGCAAGCGCCGCAAGGAGCGGCCCTGAGCGCGCAAGCTCAGCGGCGAACCTGGTGCGGTCGAAGCCCGCCTTGGTCGGTTCGCCGCTCAGGTTGACCTGCAGCAGGACAGACGGACGACGCGCCTCTTCACCAGCGATGCGGTCGAGCCGATGCAGGAGGTCAAGCGAGTCGACCGAGTGGATCATCGCGAACGAGCGGACCGCCGCTCGCACCTTGTTGGCCTGCAGGCGGCCGACCAGGTGCCACTCCGCATCGGGCAGCGCAGCGACCTTGGGGAGCGCCTCCTGGATGCGGTTCTCCCCGAAGCGAACGAGCCCTGCCTGCCAGGCGAGGCGCACCACCGAAACGTCGAATCCCTTGGTGATGGCGACGACACGGAATCCCTCGGGGTCGCGACCCGCCTGCTCGGCGGCTGCGCGCAGTCGCCCCGACAGGCGCTGATAGCGGTCCGCCAGCAGGTTCGCGGTGAGCGTCGGCTCTTCGATCGGCTGCATCGCGCCGGGGCGGCCTTCAGGTGCGAGCGCCCCGGTCGCGATGGCCGGGGCGCATCGGTCCAGTCCGCGTGCTATTCGCTCTTGCGGCGGAGGAAGGACGGGATATCGAGGTCGGTCTCACCATAGCTCGGTCGGTCGAGGCCGGCGGGCCGCACCGGGATCGCCTGGCGCTCGCCGCTCCGGGCAGCGGTTCGCTCGTCGACCGCGAAGGGGGATCCGACCGGCATCTGGTCCTCGAGCGCCTGCTGCTGGGCACGCTCACGCTCGATCTCGGCCAGGA
>JANMPX010000121.1:0-6203 GCA_031370085.1 Chloroflexota bacterium
AGCTGCAGCGCAACCTGGTCCGCTCGCACACCGCAGGGGTCGGCGATCCGCTCCCCTCAGAGGTGGTGCGCGCCATGCTGGTGCTCCGGGCCAACGCGCTGGCGGTTGGGTTATCGGGCGTGCGACCGGAACTTGCCGAGCTGCTGCTCGGTATGCTCAACGCCAGGATCCACCCGGTCGTCCCATCGCGCGGCAGCGTTGGGGCCAGCGGCGACCTCGCGCCGCTCGCCCACCTGGCGCTGGCGGTCATCGGCGAAGGCGAAGTGGAAAGCGTCGCGGGGGCTGCACTGGCCGGGGACGCCCTGCGTGCCGCGGGGCTGGCGCCGTTGGAACTGGGCGCAAAGGAGGGGCTGGCGCTCCTCAACGGGACGCAGCTGATGGCCGCCCTTGCCGCCCTGGCACTGGTCGATGGGCGTCGCCTGGCGGCCTCGGCCGACGTCGTGGGCGCGATGAGCCTGGAGGCGATGGAGGGGACCGCTGCCGCCTTCGACGAAGCACTGGTCGGCGCGCGCCCGCATCCGGGGCAGGTTGCGGTCGCCGCGCACCTGCGGACCCTGCTCGCCGGCAGCGAGATCGGCGCCGCGCATGCCGCCAGCGCCCACCGCGTGCAGGACCCGTACTCGCTGCGCTGCATGCCCCAGGTGCATGGCGCGGTCCGCGATGCCCTCGACCAGTTGGAGCGCGTGCTGGCCGTCGAGATCAACGCCGCCACCGACAACCCACTCGTCTTCCCCGATGGCCGCGTGATCTCCGGCGGCAACTTCCACGGCGAGCCACTGGCGATCGTCATCGATTACGCCAAGATCGCCATCGCCGAGCTGGCGTCGATCTCGGAGCGAAGGATCGCGCGACTCGTGGACGGGCACCTTTCTGGCCTGCCGACCGTTCTCTCGGAGGCGCCGGGCCTGCGCAGCGGACTGATGATCACCCAGTACACCGCCGCCGCCCTGGTCAACGAGCTGCAGACGCTGGCCCATCCGTCATCGGTCGACAGCATCCCCACCGGGGCCAACCAGGAGGACCACGTCTCAATGGGAGCGACCGGCGCCCTGCACCTGCGTGAGGTCGTGGACCGCACGGAGATGGTGCTGGCCATCGAAGCGCTGTGCGCCGCCCAGGGCCTCGACTTTCGAGCGCCCATGCATCCCGGGGTTGGCGTGGCGCGCGCGCACGCCGCCCTGCGCGCGCACGTGGCGCACCTGGGCGAGGACCGCTCCCCGGCTCCGGACATCATCGCCGCGCGAGACGTGCTGCGCTCCGGCGAGCTGCTGGATGCTTCCGACAACGGCTGATCGATGTCTTCCCCGGGGCTGACCTTCGAGCTGGTGGACGACGAGTCGTTCGACGCGATCCCCGCGCCCGCCGGGGTGGGGATGCGCTGCCAGACCTGCGACTACTGGGAACGCCTCGACGGCCATCGCGACCGCGCTGACTCCGCCGCCGCCCGCGAATCGAAGCTGTCCCGCCTGCTCGCAGGCAGGCGGCTGGCCGGCGCCTACGGCATGCTCGCCTGGCGGGCCGATGCTGCCGGCGACCGCGTCGCCGTCGGGTGGGCGCAGTTCGGCCCGATCTCTGCCTATCCGCGCGCCCAGGCGATCCGAGACCGATACCCGTCGCTCCCCGGCTCCCCCGCGCCATGGGTGATCACCTGCCTGCAGGTCCCGGCCTCCGAGGTCGGGCGCGACGAGATCGCCGCCGCCCTGCTGGCCGCCGTCTGCAGCGAGCTCGAACGGCGCGGGATCATCGCCGTCGAGGCCTACCCGGAGGGCGTGCCTGACCCATGGTCGCTTTCCCCGGGCCCGGCCACTGCGTACGTCGCCGCTGGCTTCGCGCAGGCAGCCGGCGACGAGCGCTACCCCGCCTATCGCCGCGAGCTGGAGAGCGGCTCGACCGAGGTCGGCTGGGCCGATCTCCTGTCCCACACCACGCCGATCGACGAGGGCGACGACTGGCCCCTGCCACTTCCCAAGGGGCCGAGCGAGGACGACCTCTTCCGCCTGCCGGAGCGCCCCAAGCGCCCGAACCCGTTCGGCGACGACTAGACCACGCGGGCCTATCATCCGTCCATGACCGCAACCGCCAAACCCGCCTCGGGACCTCGTCCCGTTCACGCGCCGCGTGGCACGAAACTCTCCTGCAAGGGCTGGGGCCAGGAGGCTGCGCTGCGGATGCTCATGAACAACCTCGACCCCGAAGTCGCCGAGGATCCCGATCACCTGATCGTGTACGGCGGCACCGGCCGCGCGGCCCGCAGCTGGGAGGCGTTCGACGCCATCGTGCGGGAGCTGCGCCGGCTGGAGAACGACGAGACCTTGCTCGTCCAGAGCGGGAAGCCGGTGGGCGTCTTCCGCACCACGCCCGACGCGCCGCGGGTGCTGATCGTCAATGCCATGCTGGTTCCCCACTGGGCGACCTGGGAGCAGTTCCGCGAGCTGGAGCGGGCCGGACTGACCATGTACGGCCAGATGACCGCCGGGTCGTGGATCTACATCGCCACCCAGGGAATCATCCAGGGCACCTACGAGACCTTCGCCGAGTGCGCGCGCCAGCATTTCAAGGGTTCGCTGAAGGGCACCGCCACGCTGACCGCCGGCCTGGGCGGGATGGGCGGCGCACAGCCCCTGGCGGTGACCATGAACGGAGGGGCGGTGCTGGCGGTCGAGGTCGACCCTGCGCGCGCCGAGCGGCGGCACAAGGCTGGGTATGTGGACGAAGTGACGACCGACATGGACGAGGCGGTTCGCAAAGTCGACGCCTGGCGCGCTGCCGGCGAGGGTCGAAGCATCGCGCTCATTGCCAATGCCGCCGAGGTCGAGCCCGAGCTGGTGCGCCGTGGCTGGCGCCCCGACATCGTCACCGACCAGACCAGTGCCCACGACCCGCTGGGCGGGTACGTGCCGGCAGGCATGCCGCTTGCCGAGGCGCTCGCGCTGCGCGAGCGCGACCCCGCGGACTACACCCGCCGCTCCCTCGCCTCAATCGCCGATCACGTGCGGGCTATGCTCGCCTTCCATCGGTCGGGATCGGTCGTCTTCGACTACGGCAACAACATCCGCAATTTCGCACGGGATGCCGGAGTGGCCGATGCCTTCGACTTCCCCGGCTTCGTGCCGGCCTTCATCCGGCCGCTCTTCTGCGAGGGCAAGGGGCCATTCCGCTGGGCCGCCCTGTCGGGCAACCCCAACGACATCCTGAAGACCGATGCGGCCCTGGCCGAGCTATTCCCCGACGACGCCAGCCTGCACCGATGGCTGCGCCTGGCCGAGGAGAAGGTGCCGTTTCAGGGGCTGCCGGCCCGGATCTGCTGGCTCGGCTACGGCGAACGGGCGAAGGCGGGGCTGCGGATCAACGAGATGGTGCGCTCGGGTGAGCTGGCCGCGCCGATCGTGATCGGTCGCGACCACCTGGACGCAGGCTCCGTCGCCAGCCCGTACCGCGAGACCGAGGGGATGCGTGACGGGTCGGACGCGATCGCCGACTGGCCGATCCTCAACGCGCTGGTCAACACCGCCGCCGGCGCCACCTGGGTGAGCGTCCACCACGGCGGTGGCGTAGGGATCGGCTATAGCCTGCACGCCGGGATGGTCGTGGTGGCCGACGGCAGCGATGAGGCTGCCGCGCGCCTCGAGCGCGTCCTGACCGCCGATCCGGGGATGGGCGTCATCCGTCACGCGGACGCAGGCTACGAACGCGCCCTCGAGGTCGCCCGCGAGCGCGGGGTCCGCGTGCCGATGGCCGAGGAGAGCTAGGACAGCAGCGCGGGCGTCAGGTCTGCAATGGTGGCGGCTCCGCACAGCGCCATTGCCATCTCCAGCTCGGCAGTGAGCAGGTCGAGGACGCTTCCCACGCCCTCCTCGCCGTTTACCGCCAGCCCCCAGATCACCGGCCGACCGATGCCTACCGCGGCGGCGCCAAGCGCCAGCGCCATCACCACGTCAGTCCCGCGTCGAATGCCTCCGTCGAGGATCACCGGCACCCGCCCGGCCACCGCCTCGAGAATCGGTGGCAGCGCATCGAGGCCGGCAATGGCGGCGTCGAGCTGGCGCCCGCCGTGGTTGCTCACCACGATCGCAGCTGCGCCGTGCTCGACCGCCAGCCGCGCGTCATCGGGGTGCAGGATGCCCTTCACCAGCACTGGCAGGCCAAACCCGGCGAGCCACTCGAGATCGGCCCAGGTCAGCCGCTCGACGAAGGCGACCGATGCTACGTCGGCGGCTGTGACGCCTGCAGCGATCGCGACATTCGGAATGGTGACCCCCTCGGGGATCGTGAAGCTGACCCGCATGTCCCGCTCCCGCCGGCCGAGGCGCGGCACGTCAACGGTCAGCACCAGCGCGTCGTATCCATGGGCCAAGGCCCGCTCGATGAGGGCGCGTCGCGCACCGGGATCGGCCAGCAGGTAGGCCTGGAACCAGCGCGGGCCACCGATTGCGGCCACCTCGGCCAGGTCGGTGGAGGCGGAAGTGGAGACGGTCATGGTGATGTCGCGCGATGCGGCGGCCCGGGCAGTGGCGAGCTCTCCATCGGGGTGCGCCATCCGCTGCAGCGCGGTCGGCGCAAGGTGGATCGGGACCGGCCAACGCCGGCCGAGCAGCTCGACCGACATGTCGATCGACGAGACATCGCGCATCACCCGCGGCACCAGCCGCCGCCGCTCAAATGCGGCGCGATTATCGTGGAGCGTCTGCTCGTCGTTGGCACCCCCGCTGAAGTAGGCAAGCGGTCCAGGCGCCAGCCGCTCGGCGGCCATCCGCTCGTAGTCGAGCAGGTTGAGCAGGTTCGGGTCAGCGGGGATCGCCGGCTCGAAGCTGGCGCGGGCGGGAACGGGCAGGCCTGACAGCTCCGGCATGCGGCCAGCGTACCGCCGGGCGCAGCGGCGCGCGGCCATCGCGTAGCATCGCTGCGAGATGGCAGATTTCGACCCCGAGGCTCCCCTGCCGGACGCGCCCGATCCGTGGGTCGGGTCGAGCATGCCCGCGTGGCGCGACGAACCGCCGTACGCCATGACCGAGATGATCGCCGCCGAGCCGGCGCTTGCCACGCGGCTGGTTCGCCGGCTCCAGGCAGACCCGGCGCTTCCGCAGCTGGTAGCCGCGATCCGCGCCACCGCCTCGCGCGGCGCTCCGCTGCTGACCACCGGCTGCGGCACCAGCGAGCACGCCGCCATGGTGGCCGCCGCCCTGCTGACCGATGCCCTGGCCGGCAGCACGGTCTGGCCGGTCCAGGCACTCGAGATGGCGCGGCGCCCGCCGGCCAGCGGCCTGCTGCTCGCGGTGTCGCATGAGGGCGGGACGTGGGCAACCAACGCAGCGCTCGCCGCGGCGCGGGCCGCCGGCATGCAGACCGCGCTGATCACGGTCAGCGCCCGGTCTCCCGGGGCAGCGCTGGCCGACCTGCTGCTGGCCACCGAAGAGCAGGACCAGAGCTGGTGCCACACCGTCGGCTACCTCTCACCGATCGTGGCCGCCGCAGTGATCGCCGGCGAGCTGCAGGGAGCTCCGCTCGACCCGATGGCCACCGGGGCGCTGCTCGAGATAGCGGGTGCGGCCGAGGCGGCGGAGTCAGTCGCCAGCCTCCTCGGCAGCTGCAGGCGGCTCCTGGTCGTCGGCTCGGGGATCGACTATCCCGCGGCCCGCGAGCTGGCCCTCAAGATCGAAGAGGGGGTCAGGCTGCCGGCTTCCGCGCTCCAGCTCGAGACGATTCGCCATGGCCATCTCGCCGCCGCCGATGCGCACACTGGCCTGATCCTGGTGTTGACCGATGCGGAAGGCTGGGGCGTGACGATCGTGGAGCGCGCGAGGGCGGTGCTCCGTTCGGCCGAGGCGTTGGGGATGCCGGCCGCGGCGATCGTGGCCGCCGACCTGGGTGACGACCTGCCGGCGGAGCTCACTCCGGCCGGGCGTCTGTCGGTGCCGCTCGGGGGACGGTTGTCACGCATCGCGGCGGCTGCGATCGGCTCGGCCTTACCCTTGCAGCAGCTGGCCGAACGGCTCGCCCGGGCCCGTGGCCGGAATCCCGACACGATCGGACGAGAGGATCCCCGGCAGGCGGCCGCGGCCGAAGCCTGAGCGAGGGCCGTATCATCGGTTCGACCCAAGACTTCCCTGCGAGGATCGCGTGACCAGCCTGATCGAGTGCGTCCCGAACTTCTCGGAAGGACGCCGCCCCGAGGTGATCGAGGAGATCGTGCGCGCCATCCGCGC
>JANMPX010000147.1:0-1947 GCA_031370085.1 Chloroflexota bacterium
CGTGCCGCCGACCTCGACGATCACCACGCCGTGCGCCGCCAGCCCGCTGGTCGCCACGTTGCCGGTCCCATCCCGTGCGACGCGCGCGATGCGCTCTTTGATCTCGTTGGTGATGTGCGGGATCACCTGCACCGTGCCACCCAGGTAGTCGCCCCGGCGCTCCTTGGCGATCACGCTCTGGTAGATGCGGCCCGTCGTGACGTTGCTGGCCTGCGACAGGTTTTCGTCGATGAAGCGCTCGTAGTGGCCGAGGTCGAGATCGGTCTCCGCGCCGTCATCGGTGACGAACACCTCGCCATGCTGATACGGCGACATGGTGCCGGGATCGAGGTTGATGTAGGGGTCGAGCTTGAGGATGGAGACCGGGATGCCGCGGGCCTTCAGGATCCGCCCGATGGAGGCGGCGGTGATGCCCTTGCCGAGCGAGGAGGTGACGCCTCCGGTCACAAAGACATACTTCGGCATCGCTCGATTCCTCAGCCTCGTGGCTCAAGCGTGCGGTCAAGCCTCATAGGGGCCGATCTCGGGCAACACGCGAGCAGGGACGCCAACGCCACACTCGGGAAGTCAGTCTAGCGCACCGATAGCGCCGCTGCCTACGGTGTCGGTCGCAGTCGAGCCTCGAGACCGAGGCCATCCAGGATCTGGGTGACGGTCCCGTCAGCCTTCAGGAAGGCGATCTGGCGATCCCCGGTCAGGTCGTCGAGGATCGTGAAGGTGATGCGTGTGCCGTCCGGCGTAAAGGTTGGCTCACCGGCGCGCAGCGCGCCCGGCGCCTCGTGGGTCAGCTGGGTCAGCCCGGTGCCGTCGGTGGCGATGGTATAGAGGTTGGAGGCCTCATCGGTCTGGTCGAACTCGTCCAGATCGTACGTGGCAAAGACGATTCGTCCGTCGACTCGATTCCAATCCGGAAAGGCGGCCAGAAGGCCCGGGCCAGTCAGGGTGGTGAGTGTCGCCGGCAGGGCTCCGCCGATATCCGCGATGGCGATGGCAGACGCGCTGGCCTGCACGAATGGCCCGTTGGTGACCACGTCCTCGTCCACGCGCTCCACCTGCACGACCAGGGAGCGGCCATCGGGCGACCAGCGCGGGTACTTGATGAATCGGCGAGGCGAACCCGATGCGATCGCCGTTTTCACCGATCCGGTCGCCAGCTCGAGGATCTCGATGGTGGTCCCGATGAAGGTGCCGTTCCGGGTGTCGTTGCGCTCGAAGGCGATCCGGCCACCATCCGGCGAGATGGCCGGGTGATCGACATCCTCGCAGGGCTCGTTGCAGGCATACACGTTCTGCACCCCGCCGCCGTCGGCCCGCGCGAGCCAGATGTTCTTGAAGTCGACCACGAACGTCAGGAGCGTCCCATCCGGGGACCAGTCGGGACGGCGACCGGTGCCGAGCCCCAGGTCGGCCAGGATCGGGTGGTCGCCGCTGCCATCGGGCCGCACCAGGGAGAGCGCTTCTCCGGCCGGCGTCACCGCCAGGTAGACGACCCATGGCTCCCCGGGAAGGACGGCCACAGGCACGGCCGAAGCCCGCGGCGAGCCCGATGCGGCAACCGTTGGCAGGCCGCCCGACGCGCTCGGCGAGACCACGGGCGGCCCCGCACAGCCGGCGATCAGCAGCGCGCTTACAAACAGCACGAGCCGATGCCGGAGGGAGGGATGATTGCGGGTGCTGACGGTCATGGGATTCCTGCGCCGGGTTTGGCGGATCGTAGCCGAGGTATCGATCGGCCGCCCTTGAGCGGCGCCTATCATCGGCCGATGGCCACGTTGGGCGCCGCGCTACGCCTCGTTCATCCCGCCCCTGCCGGCGCGGTGATAGCTCTCTCCGCTGCGCTCGGCGCGATCCTAGCAGCACAGGCCGGGCTGCCGCTCGACGCGCGCTGGGCCCTCACGGTGCTGAGCGTGGCCGGATCCCAGGTCTTCACCGGGGCCAGCAACGACC
>JANMPX010000155.1:0-2947 GCA_031370085.1 Chloroflexota bacterium
ACGCGAGGACGAGGTGCTGCGGCTACTGGCGGCCGGCGGCTCGAACGCCGAGATCGGCGACCGGCTGGCGCTCAGCGAGGCGACCGTGAAGACCCATGTCGGCCGCGTGCTCGACAAGCTGGGCGTCCGCGATCGGGTGCAAGCCGTGATCTACGCGTATGAGTCGGGCCTCGTCGATCCGGGCCGCCCACCTCGCGGGTAGACGAGGCGCGTGCCGCTTGCTGGCACGCGCGCAAGGTCACTTCTTCGTGCGCAAACTCGGAGCTATTGACAGGTGGAGCTGCGTGAAATCGGCGTCAGAGGCGTCGGGGGGCACTGTCACGGGGGCCTATGGTAGCCGCGGGGGCCAACCGGGACCTGCGGACGGCGCATGTACGCTCAGCGTTCAGAACGGCCAAGTTGGGGCGGCCACTGGACCATGCTTGGCAATCCTGCTCGCCCGGCGCACGAGGCGGGCAAGTTGGCGGCCAAACCGGCTTGTTCGGCGCCGCAGACGAGGGCTGCTTGGCCGATACGCACGCTCAGCGTTCACGAGGTACGTCGCGGCCACGACACCTGGCGAGACCCCGGCGCGGGGGTCGCCGCGGACAGGAGGGTGTCGGCAGCTAGACTCGGGTCACCCAGGTAGCCCCGGAGGTACCGATGCGGTCGATCGAGCTTGGTCTCGTGCTCCCGATGGAAGAATCCTGGACCGACGGCTCGACCCCGCGCTGGGTCGAGATCCGCGAACTCGCGATCCGAGCCGAGGCGATGGGCTTCGACACCGTCTGGATCCCCGATGAGCTGCTGTGGCGGCCGCCCGACGGGCAGATCCGCGGCTGGTGGGAGTGCATCGCGATGACCGGCGCGGTAGCCGCCGCGACCTCGCGGGTGAAGGTCGGCACATGGGTCATGTCCGCGCTCCACCGCAATCCCGGGATTACGGCGAAGGCCGTCGAGACGCTCGATGAGATCAGCGGAGGGCGCTTCGTGTTCGGTCTCGGCTCCGGGCATGCCGGTCGCCAGGCACATGCCTTCGGGCTGCCCGAGGACCATGTCATCGGGCGATTCGAGGAGGCGGTCGAGATCATCGTTCCGCTCCTGCGACGGGGCCACGCGCAATTCGAAGGCACCTACCACGCTGCTCGCGACCTGGAGCACCGACCGGTCGGACCGCGCCCCGGGCAGATCCCGATCATGATGGGCGCCAAGGGCCCGAAGATGCTCCGCCTGGCAGCGCTGCACGCCGACACCTGGAGCTGGTATGTCGAGGAGCGCAGCGAGCTCGCCGAGTTCACGCCGCGCCTGGCAGCACTTGAAGCGGCCTGCCTCGAGATCGGCCGGGATCCTGCTTCGATCGGTCGGTCCGCGGGCATCATCGTCGAGCCGACAGACATCACCGGAGCGGCCGAGGCGCTGGCGGTCCCCGTGGGCGGCTCAGCCGAGGAGATCGCCGACGGACTCCGGGAGTTCCGCGCCGGGGGCTTCACGCAGATCGAGATGCTGCTCTGGCCACGCACGCTGGCCGCGCTCGAGGCGATGGCTCCTGTACTCGAGCTGCTTGACGCCGACTGATCGCGGAAACTGGCCCGCCGGAGAGCATGAGACTTGCCACAACCGCCGACGGCGACGCCCGACGAGCGCTCCAGCCGAAGCAGCGTCAGGCGGCTTCGGCGACTGGGGCTGTGAACTGGCTCGAGTACAGCCCGTAGTAGAAGCCGCGCTGCTCGAGGAGCGACTCGTGATTCCCCTTCTCCACCAGCTTGCCGTGGTCCATCACCAGGATCGTATCGGCGTCGCGGATGGTGGACAGCCGATGCGCGATCACGAACGAGGTCCGGCCCTCCATGAGCCGCGCCATGGCTCTCTGGATGAGGACCTCGGTGCGGGTGTCGACCGAGCTGGTGGCCTCGTCGAGGATGAGGATCTGGGGATCGGCCAGGAAGGCGCGCGCGATGGTCAGCAACTGCTTCTCACCCTGGGAAAGGTTGGTCGCGTCGTCGTCGATCAGCGTGTCGTAGCCATCGGCCAGGGTCCGGACGAAGTGGTCCACGTGGGCCGCCTCCGCGGCGGCCACGATCTGCTCCTCGGTGGCGTCATCCCTGCCGTAGGCGATGTTCTCGCGAATCGAGGCGTGGAAGAGCCACGAGTCCTGGAGGACCATCCCGAAGGTGCGCCGGAGGTCGTCGCGGGTCATTTCACGGGTGTCGATGCCATCCACCGTGATCCGCCCGCCGTCGATCTCATAGAAGCGCATCAGCAGGTTGACGAGCGTCGTCTTGCCGGCACCGGTGGGGCCAACAATCGCGACCGTGTGGCCCGGCTCGACAACGAGGTTGAGATCGTCGATGAGCGGCACATCGGGCAGGTAGCGGAAGGAGACGTCGTCGAAGACAACCTGGCCCGCGGCGTGCTCCAGCCGCTGGGGCTGCGCCACATCGGGGCTCTCTTCGGCCTCGTCGAGCAGCTCGAAGGCCCGCTCTGCGGACGCCACTGCCGACTGCAGGACGTTGAGGATGCTGGCCGTCTGGACGATCGGCATGGTGAACTGGCGCGAATACTGGATGAAGGCCTGCACGTCGCCCAGGTTCATCTGGCCCGACGCCACCCGCAGGCCGCCGATGACCGCAATCCCGACATAATTGAGGTTGGCGATCACGTTCATCGCGGGCTGGATGATGCCGGAGATGAACTGGGCCCGATAGCTCGCGTCGAAGAGCTTGTCGTTCTGCTGCTCGAACGTCTCGAGCGCCTCCCGCTGGCGCCCGAAGACGGTCACGATGGCGTGCCCCGTGTGCATCTCCTCGACCTGCCCATTGAGCGTGCCGGTGATGGCCCACTGGGCGGCAAACTGCTTCTGCGAGCGCTTGGCGATGATGATCGTCACGACCACCGAAGCTGGCACCGCCAGGAGGGAGATGAGGGCCAGCAACGGGCTGATGAGCACCATCATGACCAGCACGCCGAC
>JANMPX010000172.1:0-2853 GCA_031370085.1 Chloroflexota bacterium
GGCTGCACCGCCTCCGGGATGTACGGGTCGATGACGATCCGGCCGGCCGCGATCTCGGCGCGGATGTCCCGGTCGGAGAGGATCAACCCTTCTCCGCTGGCGTGCGCTGCTTCATGAGCCGGTCGACCTCTCGCTTGAGGGTCGAGATGTCCTCGTAGCTGTGATAGACCGATGCGAAGCGGATGTAGGCCAGCTGGTCGATATCCCGCAGCGCCTCGGTCGCGAGGCGGCCGATCTCCTTGCTGGTGACCTCCGGCAAGCCCCGAGCACGAAGACCGCTCTCGATGTCGTCGACCGCCTGCTCCACCCGGGCGAGCGTCACGGGGCGCTTCTCCAGGGCGCGCATCAGGCCCGCCTGCAGCTTCGCGCGGTCGAACTCCTGTCGGCTGCCGTCACGCTTGATGACGGTCAGCCGCGCCCCCTCGGGGCGCTCATAGGTGGTGAACCGATACGAGCACAGCTCGCACTCCCGACGGCGGCGAATCGTGCCGCCGCTCTCGAGGTCGCGCGAATCGATGACTCGCGTCCCATCTTCATTGCAGCGTGGACAGCGCATGCAGATTCCCCGTGCGGACTACACCAGTGGTGGTACCGAACAGGAGCCTACCACAACATGTGGGCGTTCCGACGTTCAGGTACGGCGCACCCGTGCTGCTACCGATGCCTCGGCGGGCCGGCCCGGCTCCCAGGCCAGCATGGCGACGCTCAGCTCGCGCATGCGCATCCGGGCGTGGAGCACGTTCAGGTAGCCGCGCTTCCAGTAGATCGGCGGCTCCTCGTCGTCGGGTGGGCGATGCGGCTGACGCGTGATCCCGCATCCGCGCTCCGCGGTCACGATCCCCCGCAGGGCGCGCTCGAGGTTCGCCTCGTAGTCGGAGTGCAGGGCGTGCAACTCCTCCGGTGCGATTAGCTCGCGCATCTCCGTCGCAGCGGCGTCGAGCCGATCTTCGCCCTCCTCGAGACGCGTCATCGCCTCGTCGATCTCGCTTGCGCGGCGGCGAAGCGCGTCTATCAGGTCGACCATCACGGCGAGCTCAAGGTCGATCTTGACGGTGCGCTCGTCGAGATCCTTGCGATAGCCCCGCAGGTCGCGGGGCGCGCGGTAGCCACGGCGGCGGCGCGGGAGGATGGGCATGAATCAACTCTCCTTTCGGCGCCGGATCTCGGCGGTCAGCCGCGGCACGATGGTGAACAGGTCGCCGACGACGAAAAGATCGGCGAACTCGCCGATCGGTGCGTCGGGATCCTTGTTGATGGCCAGCACGTTCTCTGCGGTCTGCATCCCCACCCGGTGCTGGATCGCGCCGCTGATCCCGCAGCCGATGTAGAGCGCGGGCTTGACCACCTTGCCGGTCTGGCCGATCTGCAGCTGGTACGGCACCCAGCCGGCGTCTGCTGCGGCACGGCTCGCACCGACCGCGCCCCCCAGCGCGGCAGCCAGCTCGTGGAGCGGGGCGAACCCGTCGGCACTGCCCACGCCGCGTCCGCCGGCCACGATGACGGTTGCCTCTTCGAGATTGGCCACCGCGGCATCGGCGGGGTGCGACTCGGCGATGCGAGCCTTGCCGAAGGCCCCTGCATCCACATCCGGCGCTGCCGCAACAGAGGCCGTTCCGCTGCCGCCCTCGATCGGCGTGAAGGTTGCCGCCAGCAGCAGCACGACCGCGGGCTGCGGGGCGCCCTCGACCGGCTCGCTGACCGTGATCACCGTACCCTGCAGGGTTCCCTGTTCGGTACGTACGCGCCCGTCCTCGATGCTCACCGCCCGCACCGGCCCGAATGCCGGCAGGCCGAGCAGGCCGACCAGCGCCCCGGCGAGGTCCCTGCCGTTCTGGGTGGCGGGGGCCAGCAGGGCGAGGGGCTTATCGGCGACCGCAGCGCCAGCGGCGGCGGCGAGCGTGATGGCCGGCACGTTCGCGTCGCCCAGCGGCACCACGCGGGCCGCACCTGCCGCACCGAGCGCAGCTGGGTCAGCCGACCCGGGCCCGTACGCCAGGGCCACCGCCGCGCCGCCGCTCGAGGCGGCGAGCTGCTGAGCTCCCGCCGCCAGCTCCAGCGCACTGCGCGTCGGCTTGCCATCGGCGAATTCGGCCAGGAAGCAGATGTCCTTGCTCATCAGATCAGTCTCCGCGCGGCGAGCCAGTCGGCAATCCGGGTCACCGCTTCGTCGGGACCCAGGTTCTCCACCCGCTCGGTGGGCGGCTTTGCCTCCGGCTTGCGCGCCTCGACGACGCGCGTGAGGGCGGCACCATGGAGATCGGCGGCTGAAAGGCCGAGATCAGCGAGGCCCCACGTTTCCATCGGCTTGCGCTTGGCGGCCATGATCCCCTTGAGCGAGGCGTAACGGGGCTCACCGACCTGGTCGGTGACGCTGGCCACGACTGGCAGCGGGGCCTCGATCACGTCGTACCCGTCGGCGGTCAGGCGACGGATCTGGGCGGTCGAGCCGGTCACGGTCAGCTCGGACCCGTACGACAGCAGGGGGACGCCACGCAGGGCGGCCACCGCGGCGGGCACCAATGAGCCGCGGGCATCGTCGGATGCCATTCCCATCAGGGCCACGTCCGGTGCCAGCTTGTCGAGGGCAGCCGCCAGGACCCGCGCCGTGGCCCACTGGTCCGAGCCGGCGAGCGCCGAATCGGTGACCAGGTACGCTTCGTCGCCGCCCATCGCCAGGGCGCGGCGAAGTGCCTCGGCGGCCTGTTCGGGGCCCATCGACAGATAGCCGACCGTCTCGATCGCACCGCTCTCCTGCAGACGCAGCGCCTGCTCGATGGCGTACTCGTCCAACGGATTGATGACCGCTTCAGCGGCGGCTCGGTCGAGTCGCAGGTCCGCGGTATAGCGTTTTTC
>JANMPX010000151.1:0-3584 GCA_031370085.1 Chloroflexota bacterium
TGGCGCTCAATCCCGAGACCGATGCGGCTGCGGTTCGGCCCTACCTGGCCCGCATCGACCTGCTGCTGGTGATGACCGTCGACCCCGGGCGGGGAGGGCAGGCCTTCATCGCGCAGGTGCTGCCGAAGATGCGCATGCTGCGCGACGAGATCGACGACCGTGGCCTCTCGCTGCCGATCGGCGTCGATGGTGGCGTCAACCTGGACACGATCGCGCGCGCCTACGCTGCAGGAGGCGAGGTGCTGGTCACTGGTAGCGCGCTGTACGGGCACCCCGGCGACCTGGGGCCGCTGGTGGCTGCCCTTCGCGACGCCGCCGAACCGGGCGGGGACCGCCGGTGAACTTCGCTCGCCGAGAGATGTCAGCCACCCGGCAGGTGCTCCTGATGGCGCTTGGCGCGACGCTGCTGGCCGGCTGCGGGACGCTGCTGCCCAACTCCAGCCCCACCCCCGAGCAGCCGCGCGACGTGCGGGTGCTGGTGGTCGATGGCAGCAGCGGCGCACCGGTCGCCGGGGCGCGGCTCTCCGCAGATGGGGTTGACTCGCTCACTGACGCGACCGGATCTGCCGTCATGCGTGCCCTTCGCAGCAGCGCGATCGCCGCGGCGAGCGATGGGTTCGACGCCGCTTCGGGCACCGTCCCGAACGACGGCGACCTGACGATCAGGCTCCGCCCGAACGTGGTGCACGGGACCGTCACCTCGGATGCGGGCGTGCCGATCGCCGGCGTACATGTCTTCGTCGAGGGGTCCCCGACCATGGCGTCCACTGACAGCACGGGCGCCTACTCGCTGCCCGGCGTCCCTGCCGAGGGGACCCTCATCTTCAAGATGCCGGGCTATCGGCTTGGCGTCATCCCGATCGACGCGCAGAGGACCAGGGATGTCTCGCTGCCGCCCTTCACGGCTCGCGGCCTGTACGCGCCGTCGGCCATCTTCGAGGGGCGCGGTCGCCTGGACGAGCTCCTGGGCCTGATCGATGACACCGAGGCGAACGCGATGGTGATCGACGTCAAGGAGACCGATGGCAACCTCTACTGGGCAACCGATCTCCCTGCGGCTCGCACCGCCGGGTCGGTGATGGCCCACCCGCTCCTCCAGCTCGACGAGCTGCTGCCGAAGCTCAAGGCACGCGGCATCTACACCATCGCCCGAATGGTCGTCATGAAGGACAACACCCTGGGCAAGACGCAACCCGACCTCGCGGTGGTCAACTCGGCGACCGGCCAGCCATGGCGCGACTATCACGGGGGGATCTGGCTCGACCCGTTCAACCCCGGTGTGGCTGAATACATCGCCGCCCTGGCGGGGGACCTGGCCGACAAGGGCTTCGACGAGATCCAACTCGACTACGTGCGCTTCTACTCGGACGGCGATTTCAAGGTCTCCGACACGAACCTGCCGAACACCCAGTCCTTCCGCCTGCCGGCGATGCGACGATTCTTGCGGGTCGTCTCCAGTGCGCTCCAGACAACGCGAGCGTTCTTCTCGGCCGATGTCTTTCCGATCAGTTTCATCGCGAGCGACGACCAGGGGATCGGCCAGCGTCCGGAGGTCATCATGCCGTACGTCGACTACTTCTCGCCGATGGTCTACCCGAGCCACTATGCGAACGGCACCTTCGGCTATGCGATTCCCAACGAGCACCCGTACGACGTGATCGATGCCACCCTGAAGATCATGAATCGCGAGCGCGCCGGACTGCGGATGGTCATTCGACCGTGGATCCAGGACTTCGGCTTTGGACCGTTCCCGGCCTATACCGCCGCCCAGGTGCTCGCCGAGATGAAGGCACTCCGTGACAACGGCGCGCAGGGTTGGATGATCTGGAACGCCCGGGCGCGCTTCACCACGGCCGCATTGGGCGGACCGCTGGCAGGGGAGGAGGCCGGGCCGGTGACCTCCGCCGCCGCGGTCGCATCCGGCTCTCCGGCCGCGGCCGTCAGCCCGTAGACGTCGATGCGCCTGGTCGTGCAGCGGGTCACCAGTGCGGCGGTCAGCGTCGACGGCAGGGAGATCGGGCGGATCGAGCGCGGAGCCATGGTGCTGGCCGGTATTGCGGTCGGAGATACCGCGGAGCTGGTGGAGCGGATGGCCGACAAGCTGCTCGGGCTGCGCTACTTCGAAGATGCGGATGGCAGGACCAACGCGCCGATGGATGCGGCGGGCGGAGCGTTCCTGGTGGTCAGCCAGTTCACCCTGCTGGCCGACCTGCGGCGAGGGCGACGTCCCGGCTTCGCTCGTGCGGCAGCCCCGGAGCTGGCTGCGCTACTGGTCGACCGCTTCGTCGAACGGCTGCGGCGGGCCGGTCAGCGGGTCGCGGTGGGCCGCTTCGGGGCATCGATGGAGGTGACGCTGGTGAACGAGGGACCCTTCACCCTGGTGATCGATTCGGATCGCGACCTGGCCGGATAGGGCTCAGACCTTCTCCGCGGTTCGACGACAGGTTGAGCAAGCCTTCACGCGGACCAGGTGACCTTCCCGCTGGACCATCATCGGCTGCAGGTTGGGAAGCCATCGGCGCAGGGCGCGCTTTCGGTTCATGCCGATCGATTGCTTGTTCCAGCCGGTGATCGGCTTCTTGCCGCAGACGTCGCACTCACGTGCCATCCGGAGTCTCCATTCATGAACGAACCGGCGCGCCATGTCAGAGGGCGGCACCGGAGCAATGGCGATCGTAGCACGGTAGGATCGGGCCATGCAATCGACGCCGCTCGGCAGCGACGAGCTCGATCAGCCGATCCGAGCGGTCCTTCCGGAGCTCGCACGGGGTGTGGCCGCGCTGGCGCGCCTGGGCGTCGTCACGCCCCGCCAGGCGCTCTTCTGCCTCCCGTTCCGTTATGACGACTTCAGCGAGCTGCGTCCACTGGGCGAGCTGATCCCCGATGAGAAACAGTCCTCCCGCGTGCGGGTGGCTGACGTCAAGATCGAGCCGGGCTTCGGCCGCCGACCCCAGCGCGTCATCGCCCAGCTCAGCGACCAGACCGGAAGCGCAGAGGCCATCTGGTTTGGCAAGCGCTTCGTAGAGCGACGGCTGCAGGTCGGCGACGAGCTGGTGGTGAGCGGGAAGGTGGCACTTCGCGGCTGGCGACCGCAGTTCATCTCGCCGGAATTCTCGCCGGTCGGACACGAGTCGGTGCACACCGCCAGGGTGGTCCCGGTCTACCGGCTGGTGGCGGGCGTCACGCAGCGACGCGTGCGCGAGCTGCTGGCCCGGGTGCTCGAGCGCGCACTGCCCGCCGTGGTCGATCCGCTGCTGCTGAGCGAACGCGGCAGCCTACCGCCCCTCGACGAGGCGCTGCGCACCGCTCATTTCCCTGACGAGGCCGCCGACCTGGTCGGTGCGCTTGATCGGCTTGCCTTCGACGAGCTGCTTGCGCTGCAGCTGAACCTGGCGCAGGCCCGGCTGGCGCGTGAGGACCTGCGCGCCGCCCGGGTGGTGATCGACGATGCCGAGCTGGCAAACCTGCTGGCTGCGCTGCCCTTCACCCTCACCGGCGATCAGCGCCGGGCGGTCGACGAGATCGTCGCGGACCTGGCCAGTGAACGCCCGATGCGCCGCCTGTTGCAGGGCGACGTCGGAAGC
>JANMPX010000188.1:0-2981 GCA_031370085.1 Chloroflexota bacterium
GCCGGTCATGCTGGCCGGACAGAACTCCATGCAGCGGCCGCACTCGGTGCACGACAGGCCGTCGAGCAGGTGGCGCCAGGTCAGGTCCTTCAGCGCCTTCGCCCCGAAGACCAGCTCCTCCCCTGGCGGCGCCTCGGCCTCGAGGTCCATCTTGCGCAGGGCGCCCCGCGGCTCGAGATTGCGGAAATAGACATTCGGCTCGCTGGTCAGGATGTGCAGGTGCTTGCTGTAGGGAAGGTACGTGCCGAAGGCCATCACGAAGCCCAGGTGCAGCCATGCGAAGATTCCGAAGCCGGTGGCCGCCGCCGATGCACCGATCGGCTCGGCCAGGAGGGAGAGCGGTCCCGCCAGCATGGCGACGCGTCGAGCGGGCTCATCGGGATGCGCCACGAAGCGCAGCACGTCGCCGGCGATCTCGGTGACCACCACGCCAAGGATCATGGCCAGGATGATGAACGCGTCCCGGCTGAGTGCCAGTCGGGCGGGACGACGTACGATCCGGCGCCAGGTGGCATAGCCGAGGGCCACCAGGATCAGGCCGATGAACAGGTTGGCCACCGCCACCACCGCCATCCAGCCGATCCCGCCCAGCGGCCACGCGAGAACGGTTTCGACCAGCCCGTTGGTGAGGTAGTTGCCGGTCGTCACCAGCAGGATCAGGAATCCCCAGAAGATCGACGCGTGCAACAGCCCCGGCCCGAGGTCGTTGAGCAGGCGGCGCTGGAAGATGACGTAGACCACCAGGCCCCAGATGCGCCGAAGAGGCTGGTCGAGGCGGTCGATCGGTCGACCGGCGCGCAGCACCGCCAGGTGGCTCCGAGCCCGTAGCCAGAAGAGGCCCAGCGCCGCGGCCACGGGCAGCACGATGAGCTGATAGAAGGGAATCTCAAGCCACATTCGGGCCCATCCTACCCGGCCATGCCCGGCCGGGGAGAGACCGATACCGCGCTAGTGGTCGCCGCCGGCCAGCTGATCCAGGGCGTGTCGGAGGACAGGCAGCAGCGCGGCCAGCGATTCCTCCGCCCCCCGGGGAGAGCCGGGCAGATTGACGACGAGGGTGGTGCCTCTCGCACCAACCACGCCGCGCGACAGCGCGGCCATCGGCGTCGAGGCCAGGCCGGCTGCGCGCATCAGCTCGGCCAGGCCCGGGATCTCGTGATCGATCACCCGATGCGTGGCGGCCGGGGTGCGATCTCCGGGGGTCAGACCGGTGCCACCGGTGGTCACCACCAGGCGAGTCCCCGCATCGGCCAGACCGGCAATCGCCCCGGCAATGGCGTCCTCGTCATCGGGCAGCACGAGTGCCTCGTCGGCGACCTCGAACCCGGCCGCGCGCAGGGCGGCCATCACCGGTGGTCCCGACGCATCGGCTCGTTCCCCGGCCGCCGAACGGGTCGAGCAGGTGATCACGACGGCCTCATGCACGTCGGCTGGCGCAACAGCTCCCTCGAGTCGCGACCACGTGCCGCTGCGACCGCCCGCCTTTTCGAGCAGCTCGATACGCTCGACCACGATGTCGCGCTGGAGCGACTTCGCCATGTCATACAGGGTCAGCGCCGCCACGCTGGCAGCGGTCAGCGCCTCCATCTCGACTCCGGTGCGGGCGGTGGCTCGCGCCTCGGCCCGGATCGCGACGCTGCCGGTCGCAACGTCCGGAGTGAGCGTCACCTCCACCACGTCGAGCGCAATCGGATGACACAGCGGGATCAGCTCGGCGGTGCGCTTGGCAGCCGCCATGCCGGCGAGGCGGGCCACCACCATCGCGTCTCCCTTGGGACCGCCGGCACCAAGCAACGTGGCGAGCACATCGGGTCGCATGCGTACCGTCGCTACCGCGATCGCACGCCGCGCCGTCACCGGCTTGGCACCCACGTCGACCATCCGCGGCGCGCCGTCAGGACCGAGGTGCGATGCCTTCACGCTATCTCTCCGAGCACGATGGCATCGTACGTGGCTCCGGCCGCGCCTGCCGGCTCCCCTTCCGGGATGACCAGCAGCGCGTTCGCCATGCCCATCCCCCGGAGCTGTGCCGATCCTTGTCCGCCGGCGGGGCGCGCCGTGAGGCCGTTCGGGCCACGTCCGACCAGCACCCGGAGATAGGCGCGGCGATCGGCGTCCTTGGGAATGGCCTGCTCGAGGCGAACCGCCACGCGCGCCCGTCCGTCGCCTGGCAGATTGAGCATGGCGCGGATGAGTGGCCGCACGAACAGCTCGAAGGTGACGAGGGCGCTGACCGGGTTGCCCGGCAGCCCGGCGATCGGACGATCAGCAATGGAGCCGAATGCGAGCGGCCTGCCAGGCTGCACCCGGATCCGCCAGAAATCGAGTGTCCCGAGCCGCTCGATGGTCGCCCGCACGTGATCGGTCCGACCCATGCTCACGCCGCCGCTCGCGACGAGCAGGTCGGCGCCTCCTGACGCCTGCGATAGCAGCGCCTCAATTGCGACGGGATCGTCCGGGGCGCGAGGCAGGATTAGCGGCTCGCCGCCCGCCTCACTCACGGCAGCGGCCAGCGCCGCGGAGTTGGCGTCGTGGATCTGGCCGGGGCCTAGCGCAGCGCCCGGGCCGGCCAGCTCGTCGCCGGTGGACAGGATCGCCACCTTCGGGCGGCTGCGCACCGTGAGCTCGGCCATCCCGAGCGAGACGAGCAGCGCGAGACTGCCAGGCGTCAGCGGCGCGGCCGGCATCTCGAATCGGTCGCCGCGGCGCGTATCGCCACCAGTCGCGCGTACGTGTCGCCCGGCCGGCGCCGACGGCAGCCCGACCCGTGCGTCGGGGAGTTCCGTCGCCTCTTCCAGCGGAACGACGGCGTCGGCACCGAGCGGCAATGGAGCGCCGGTCATGATCGGCATCGCGGCGCCCGAACCGAGGGGCGGAATTGCCTGCCCTCCCGCCACCGACATGCCAACGATCCGGAACTCACCGGGTGTCTCGCCGGCTCGCACCGCATAGCCGTCCATCGCGGAGTTGGCGAATGGCGG
>JANMPX010000215.1:0-2386 GCA_031370085.1 Chloroflexota bacterium
TGCGTCCCGACCTCCCCAGCCATCAGGCGAAAGGCGAGCGTGCCATTGCTCAGCCTGGGGACGATATCGCGCAGGTTGCCGGGGCCGGGCAGCATGCCGCCGGCCGTCGGTCCGTCGCCCTGGCCCTGGGCACCATGACACGAGGAGCAGTTGGCAAGGTATAGCCTGCGCCCGCGCTCGCTCGATGCCGCGTCGGGTGGGATCGGGTTGACCGCTGCCGCGGACGCCGCGCTGGGGGCATTGGCGAAGTCGACCATGGTTCGTGCGCCAACGGCAAGCCCTGACGCGACGGCCAGCAGCAGGAGTCCAGCGCGGAGGATCTCCACTCGCCTCCCCTTTCGCAAGCCGAATCCAACGGCCGTCAGGAGAAGGGCGACGGTAACCGCCCCGCCCGCCAATCCCGTTGGCAAGATGGCCCAGAGCAGCGCGAGGGGCGGCGGTACACCGATCCCGTTTGGAGGTGCTGGTACGCGTTCGGGGGGCAGCACGGTCACGACGCTGAGCGCAAACACGGTCGAGACCTCGGGTTCACCGGTGCGCTGCACCATCACGCCCAGCTTCCATGAACCCGCTGCGGGTGTGAAGTCTCCGGTGACGCCCCAGAGCCACGGCTCCAGGCTGTGAGCGAGCGGCACTCGCTGCGCAGCAAGGCCGGTGCCCGCCGGCGGCCGAAAATCGAGCGTGACTTCCTCGACGTCGGTGCGAAACGCGCCCGTAAGGGCATCTGCCAGACTCACCTGGTACCGCTGGATGCCCGGCGTGGGCAGGTTCACCGCGACGTGAACCGTCGTCTCGCCGGCTGCACCGAACAACTGCGCCGCGCCGATTGCCGGGCGGACGAGCACCGACGGCCGGTTTGCCGCAGGCTGCGCCGTGGCGAGGCCAGCGGCCACCAGCACGGCCACGACGCCGATGAGCAGCTCCCCGCCGATCAGCGGCAGCGAGCGTTTCAGTGAGCCGGTGCGCACGAGGAAGAAGTTCGCCGCGCCGATCGCCACCGCCAGGCTGAAGAGGAGCGCCTTGGCGATCAGCAGGTTCCCGTAGTCGCTCGCCAACAAGGCGCGCGAGCTTCCGAGCAAGAGGGGCGAGTTCGCAACGCCGGTGAGGGCCACCACCGGAGCCGCAACCAGCGCCACGCGCGAGTGGCGGCGCAGCACAGCGCCCAGCGTTGCACGCGCCTGCTCACTGTTGCGAAGTCGTCGGGCGAGCAGCAAGAAGCCCGGCAGCGTGCCGAGCCACGTTGCGATGGCGGCGAGGTGCAACCAGTCGGCCAGTCCGAAGATGACGCCACCGGTCGATGCGGGGTGTCCGGCCAGGGCCACGCCGGCCAGGAAGAGCGTCGCGGCCAGCCCGACGGCCGTGACGGATCGGCGACTGAGCGCAAGGAAGACGGCGGCACCGCTGCCGACCAGCGCGACGCGCATGGCCATCGCAAAGCGGGTTGCCCCGAACGGAGCCGCGAAGTCGAGCGGAAACCCTCCCGCACCAGACGCGGCTGCCCGGGAGAAGGGCTCCGCCGCCAGGGTCAGGTGGACGGCCAGGCCGATGAACGCCAACGCGCTGCAGGCCACCAGGGTGAGCCACGGAACGGTCAGCCCCGGCGGTGCGATGCCCAACCCCAGCAGCACCGGCCGCAACGAGGCGATCCAGAAGATAACGGTGCCGAGCAGAGTCAGGCCGGCCAGCAGCGCCACCCATCGAGCAAACACGGTGGCGGGACCCGACGAGAGCGAGCTGCTGGCCGCAGCAACACCCGGTGGCGGCAGCGTACCCGTTGGGTCCACCAGGAAGGACCAGCTCCCGTCAAGGATGTGGCCGTCATCCGCCGAGGTGATCCGATAGTGGACGCGATACAGGCCCAGCTGCAACGACGGGAGAGGGATGAAGGCGGTGGTGCCGGCCTGGTCGACGGTCAGCGTCCCGAGGCCGGGGATGGCCACCCCGCCTTCGGCGAGCACCTCCACCAAGGCGGTGATGGGGTCGATCGGCTCGCTGAACGTCATCGTCAGCCGGGGGGGAGCCTCCGGCACGCTGACGCCGGCACCGGGGGAGCTGCTGACCAGCTCGGCATGCCCCAGCGCCACGACCGGGCCCACGAGCGCTATGCCGATTGCCGCCATCAAGACAGCCGGCCAGCGCCGGGCCCGCCCTCTCATCGGTCAGTCCTCGGCGAAGAAGGGGTCATCGCCGTAGAGCTCCAGCCAGGTGCGCCGCATCTGGCGGATGGTGGCCGTCAACGCCTGCTCTCGCGTTCCGGCAGGAAGCAGCGAGGCGATGCCGGCACGCACCGGCTCCGCCCCCTCGATGCCGAGCAGCGAGAGATAGTCGTGCACGCGCTGGGCGGCGGTCTTGCCCTCAGCGCGCAGGCGCACCAGCACCTCGGCCT